>CAJXNE010000030.1 GCA_913056285.1 uncultured Zetaproteobacteria bacterium
CGTCGCTGCAACCAAACCGCAACGCCAGCCTGTGCTCCAGAAAATCATTGCCCCCAAAGCGTCTCCTGCAACAAGTGCATATAATCCCGGCAAAGTAGCAACGGGACATGCACCCCCACCGCGCGCTCCGAAAAAAACCGTTGCGCAAGCTGATATCAAAGCAGCAATGGTGGCAGTGGAAGCGTGGCGTTCAGCCTGGAACAGACAGGATTTGCCTGCCTATTTTGCCGCTTATAGCGATGCATTTGATTTCAGTAGGCGATTTGAAACGCTGGAACGATGGAAACGTTACAAGCGATCGGTGATCACAAAAAGAACATTTATCCGGGTAACACTGGAGAATATCGAGGCAACGAAATTACCGGGGGGTGAAATCAGACTGGCTTTCCTGCAACATTTCCGCTCGGATTCATTTAATAGTGATGACATCAAAACAATGATGCTCCGACAAACCCGGGATGGATGGAAAATCATTTATGAAGCTTCAAAATAGCCGATTGAGCCGCAGATTGAACATCGTCTGGCTGCTACTATGGCTGCTCTCAGCTTCGTCAATGACGATTGCCGGTGAGTGGGATCAGGTAACCACAGCGCTCCAGGATGGCAAGGCCAATGCTGTCAGAAGTTTACCAAGTCAGGAACGCACCATTCTGCAAGCCACGGTCGCGCTGAAAACAGACAAGCCGGATCAGGCTTTAATGCTGCTGGCATCTGCAAAACATGCCAAAGATCCGCTGGTCGATCTACTGGAAGCAGAGGCGCACCGCCAGCAGGCCATTCATGCCATGCAACAGGCCGGCGGCTTGAAAAAACAGGAAAAACTGCTTGCTTCAGCGGATTTAAACGATGGTTTGGGCGAAGCCGATGCGCGCCTGCGCGCATTTATGGACAGACTGAACAAGCAGGCGGGCGACCCGGTCGATATTCTGATGCCAGGGCCGAATGTCGCCAGTGTGTTTATGTTCGATAAAGCTCGCAATCGGATGTTTGTGTATGAACCCACTCGCAACGGCGGCCTTAAACAAATTACCGATGAATATGTGGTGACCGGCACTGTCATTGGCGATAAACAGCGTCGCGACGATGGACGCACACCGCATGGCGTGTATCGATTTGTGAAAAAACTACAGGGTAAGAATCTCGAATCACGCTACGGCCCAGTCGCATTTCCGATTGATTATCCCAATGAGCTGGATGCCTTTCATAAAAAAGATGGTTCCGGCATCTGGCTGCACGGCTACCCGTTGGATGTCAGCCGTCGCCCGCCGCAGGATACGCGCGGTTGTTTCTCGCTATCCAATGATCGTCTGCTGACCATGGCTGAGCATGTGAAGTTGGGCCATAGCTGGGTGATCGTCGGCGAGAATTTTGTGTTTGATCAGAGCAACAGGAAAAACCAGCTGCTCAGCTCAGTCAAGCGGGATATCGAAGCATGGCGACGCGATTGGGTGCGCTTGGATACCGAGGCGTATTTGTCTCATTACCATCGCAAGTTTCGATCCGGCAAACGTGATCTGGCGGCATGGAAGCGCTATAAACGGCGCGTCAATGCCAACAAGAGCTTTGTGGAAGTCGGCTTCGCCAATATGACGTTGATTCATGATCCGAATACATGGCCGGAAGGCGAAGTCGTGGTGGCCGAATTCGATCAGTCCTATCGTTCCAGCAACTATGCCGATAAAGGGCGCAAACGCATTTATCTGGCGCGGGCCAATGCGGATCAGAGCTGGAAAATTCTGCTTGAGGAATCACTCAAACAGTGAGTGAACAGCAGCCTGGCAAGGCAACAGCCAGCGTTGAGGATATGTCGAGCCGCCGCTTGCATAAAATGGCCGATGAGAATCGGGAATTGAAAGCCTACGTCGCCGATATCAAACAACGGCTCAGACAGAATGAACGTTTATTCTCCCGCATGTTCGATCTGGAATCCCAGGTCTTGAAATCAACTGATCCGGAAGATCTGTGTTTTACTCTGCTGCGCGCCCTGCGATCCGGTTTCGAACTGGATTTCGTTCGTTTCTGGCTGGACCGCTCCAGTTTTATCGGCGCACATCAACTCGAAGCGTTATCCGAGCGAGACCTTGTTTGGATCGAAGAAGGCGAAATTGCGCAGATGGGCTTGCATCGCAAGCGGACATGGTTAATGCAATTATCGTCCGATCACCGCTTTGACTGGCTGACAGAAAAAGACAGCCATCTGGGTTCCCTTGCCCTGCTCACCTTGGGAGAAGCAGACAAACCGTTCGGTATTCTGGGTCTGGGTTCGGTGGACAGGGACCGTTTCGCACCCGATCAGAGCAGCGATTTTCTACAACACCTGGCACAGGTGATAGGGTTGACGCTTGAGCATGCAGTGGCGCGCGAACATCTGGCACGGCTTTCTGTCACGGATGCAGTCACAGGTAGCCACAATCGTCGTTTTCTGCAGCCGCACAGTCATCAGCCGTTGTCGCAATGGTTTGGCAAGCAGACGCAGGTAGCTTGCCTGTATACCGATATTGATCAGTTCAAAGCTTTTTCCGAACGCGTCGACGAAGCTGCTGCCGACAAGGCGCTGGCGATGGTATGCAATATGATGCGCCAGCATGTTCGCTCTTCCGATCCGCTGATTCGCATGGAAGGCGATGAGTTTGTCTTACTCATGCCCGGCTGCTCTGAACACAAAGCCAGAGAAGTCGCCGAGCTGACCGTACATACAGTGGCCTGTCACAAATTGCAGGATAAACAATCGCTGACGGTCAGTATCGGTTTAGCTATTTCAACACCCGAGCAGGATTTGGCTGTCAAAGATTTGATCGCGCGCGCCGATCAGGCCATGTATGTGGCCAAAGCGCTGGGCGGCAATCGTTTTGAAATGGCTGAAAATGACGCAGATGGAAACAACGGAGATGAAAACTAAAACGAGTCTTAAGGAGGCCGTCGCTTCCTTCCTGCATGAACTGGCCGATGTTCGGCTGGCATCGGAGCATACGGTTGCCGCTTACCAGCGCGATTTATCCCGCTTCACATCACACTGCGGCGAACACGCCCTGTTGCAAACCATCACCCGGACTCAAGTGCAGGATTGGCTGGTGGCATGCCATGCATCCGGATTGGCTGCATCGACACTGGCAAGGCGATTATCGGCAGTTTCCAGTTTTTTTGATGCAGCAGTGCAGGCAGGCCTGTGCGAAACCAATGTCGCTGCCGGTATCCGCCCCCCTAAACAGCCTAAACGTTTGCCACGCACCCTGCCCCCGGAACAAACAGCAGCCCTGATGCAGCACACAGAGCGAAACAGTGACAACCGCGATTTAGCACTCCTGGCTGTCATGTATGGTTGCGGTTTACGTGTCTCCGAAGTGGTGGGGTTGAATCTGGATGATATCGATCTGCATCAGCGTGAATTACGCGTATTCGGCAAAGGCCGCAAGGAACGCATCGTGCCGCTGCCGGAGGGCGCAGTGCAATACCTGCAAGCATGGCTGGATGATCGAGTGGCCTTTGACGAAGAACAAGCTGTTTTTCTCAACAACCGAAACAGACGGTTATCCGCCCGCAGCGTGCAACGCATGCTCAAGGATCGCGCGCTTGAAACCGGTGCCGATGTATCGGTAACACCGCACCGCCTGCGTCACTCATTCGCCACGCATTTGTTGGCTGGCGGGGTTGACCTGCGCGCCATACAGGAATTATTAGGCCACGCTTCGCTGGCTACCACCGAACGCTATACGCATCTGGATATTGCCAAGCTCACAGAGGTGTATGATAAAACTCATCCCCGAGCGAAAAAACAAATCAACGAGTAATTTATTTCTCATGATTGAGTAATATTATGCAGCACCGGATTCCTGTGCCCTTTTTAGTGCGCGTTTGTGAGCCAGAGTAATCATCTTCTTGCTGAACTGAGTCGTCGGCGGCGTGATTCCGTATTGTTCGATAACCATATCGATGCCAACAGGATCGGGATTACCATCGATCAATTCACTTAGTGTTGATTTGGCAAAACGCTTGCGCCGAGTGAGGGCCTGTTCACACGTGTTTGATCGAAGCGCTGCTGTCCCAAATGAGGCCAGTCAAGGCGCGAGGAGAGAAGTTTGGTGAATCCAAATAAACGACAAGCAACGCTGAATGGCCTCATTTGGGGTGCAGCCCTGCGGGAAATGCCATTTTTGCACGCTGCTACGTTATTTTTCGCTGATGTGCATTCAGCACATTGCACTCAAAATGCCTTGCAGCGCAACAAAAATGGCTATTTCGCTACGGCCAAACACGTGTGAACAGGCCCTGGTTCAAAAATACGCAACGCTCGGGCCAGATAGAGATGGTGTCCGGTCGGCATGCCTTAACTGGCCGTGTTCCAGGCCAGCAGGTATTCAGCCAGATGCGGGCGGGCTTCGGATTCCGCTTCAAGATAATTGCGTACGCCGAGCATGGCGCGGGCGTATGCGCCTTCTCCTAGTGCGCCGGAAAACAATTGATGGCGCAGAAAAATCAGCATGGTTGTGAGTACATCGGTTTCGCAGTAATCGCGAATCGCCTGGATTTGCCCGGCCTCGAACATGTCGCGCACATTGTCGCCTGCTGTTTCCAGTTTGCCCGGCACATTGAATACCGCCGCCACTTCATCCATGGAGCAGCGCGCAGATGCTCCGAAGTCGGACAGCACTTCCAGTAAATCACAGTGATACTCTTTAGCATAACGGGTTTCATAATTGTTCCATTTGTCGCCCTGTGTGAACCAGCGCGGGCAGGATAAGCCATGTGCCATGGCGCGGTATTTCAGCACCGGGATATCGAAACTGCGACCATTGAAACTGACCAGTTGCGGGGCGCGGGTTTCGATGAGGTGGAAAAAGCCTTCCAATAACTCTTTTTCGGAACTGTTGATATCGCCTCCGGTCGCCAACTGCCGCATGACCAGTTCACCGCCTTCTTCGCCCGGTTCCCGAATCAGATGACCATAGGAAACTGCTACAATCTGATGAAATGGTTGGCGAGGGAAGTCGTTGCGGCCATCGGTTTTTTCCAGGAAATAAGCGGATAAACCGTCTCGTGCTTCGAGGTCGGTCAATTCGTCCTGGCGCCGGCGCAATACGCGGCGTGCGGCATCGGCATCCACCACAGTTTCTGTATCAAATACGATCACATCACGACGCATGATTCCTCCTGCGCAAAAACTGCATCAACAGCTTGCGTTCACCCAGCAGTATAGCAGACAGGAAGAATACGGCGATGGCGCCACCAATGGATGCAGTGATCCAGACAAACTGCATTGCACCGTCAGCGGGGAAAGCCCAGAGCATGCTAAAACCGTATAAGCAGGCCAGCATCAGCATACTGGCAACAACTGCGGTCGTTAAGCGTTTGATAATATCCTGGGTAAATAATGAGCCGTAGGTTTTGCTCAACCGCGCATAAAGCAGGGCAACATTGACGAATGCCGCCAATGAGGTCGCCAGCGCCAGACCGACATAGGCCCAGAATTGCATCAGGATGACAGCCAGCACAATATTCACCGCCACGCTGATGGCGGCATAGCGCATCGGCGCTTTGGCATCCTTGCCGGCGTAACAGGCCGATGCCAGCAGTTTTGCCCAGCAGAAGGCAATCAGGCCGACGGCATAGGCTTGCAGCGTCTGCGCCGTGGCGACGGAATCGGCATGGGAGAATGCACCGCGCTCGAACAGGGTGATGACAATCGGTTCGGCCAGATAAAATGCGCCGGCCACGGCGGGCAGGGTGATCCAGGTCAGCCAGGCCAGTCCGGCGCGCAAATCGTCCGCCGCCTGTTGTTGATGACCTTTGGACAAATGGCTGGACAAGGTGGGAAGCAGCGCCGTACTCATGGCGATGCCAAACAGGGCTAGCGGCAATTGCACGATGCGGTCGGAGTAATAGAGATAGGATACTGCACCGGTATCGAGCAATGTCGCCAGAATGGTGCCGATGAGGATGTTGATTTGCACCGCAGCAATGGCCAACACAGCCGGGCCAAACAGGGTGAATGTTTCACGAATAGCGGATTGGCGGAAGTCAAAACTGAGGCGTGGCATCCAGCCGATGCGCTTTAAAGCCGGGAATTGAATCGCCAACTGCAAAAAGCCGCCGAGCAATACACCGATGGCCAAAGCGATGGCCGGATTATCAAAAGACGGTGCCAGCGCCACGGCGGCGAAGATGATAGCGACATTGAGCAGTGCCGGGCTGGCGGCAGGGACGGCGAACTGTTTGTAGGTGTTAAGCACGGCCCACGAAAGAGCGGCCAGCGAAATCATGGCCAGATAAGGGAACATCCAGCGCGCCAGCTCCAGTGCCATCGCCCAACGATCCGGCTCATCGGCAAAGCCTGGTGCGAACACATAGAGCAACCACGGCATCAATAACATGCCGAGCATGGTGAAGGTGATGAGTACAATCAGCAGTAGCGTGGCCAAAGCATTGAGAAAACAGTGCGCTTCAGCTTCACTCTGCTGACGCTGATCGGATAATACCGGCACCAGTGCTACAGTCAGGGTGCCTTCGGCAAACATGCGGCGGAAGAAATTTGGCAGTTTAAACGCAACGAAAAACGCATCGGCCAGTAGCCCCGCGCCGAGTACGCGCGCCAGCAGGATATCTCGAACAAAGCCGAGAATGCGGGACACCATCGTCCAGCCACCGACTTTGGAAGCGGCACGCAACAGACCTGAGGAATGCCCAGGTTGTTGTGCGTTTGACTTGTCCTGTTCCGTGGTCATAATTCGCCGCCCTTTTAAATAACCCCTCGGGATTCAGATGCGAGCCTAGCGCCGCAACCGATGAAGCGCGAGAGCAGGGCAATAAAAGGGAAAGTTTTTTGGCCAGGCCAAAGGTGGTGATGTTTAATATGCCAGGAATTAGAGTAAATCCTGAAGAGCCGTTTGAAATTGCGCTGAAGCGTTTTCGCAAGCAGGTCGAGAAAGGTGGCGTGATTTCCGAATGCCGCCGTCGCGAAGCTTATGAGAAACCTTCCATTGCATCCAAACGCAAGGAAGCCGCTGCACGTAAACGTTTGATGAAACGCCTGCGCCGCGTACGCATGCGTGAAAATCGCGATTATTAAATCGCTGGACGCGTAAGTGATTAAAATGCCGGGCCATGTGCCCGGCATTTTTGTTTCATTACAACATCATCCGCCAAATTGGTTGCCGATAACGGCGTGCGGGCTGACCCCTTGTTTTTTTGTACGCTTAATAAGCTTGTGGTCGCAGATTGTATGTTTCTCTGACAGGTTTCGTAGCCTATGCATTTGCACATCATTCAACCGACAACCTATACAGCAAATGGCGAGCTGTTTCAGACTGGCAAGCGCCGTATGATGGGCTTATCGCTGCCTTATTTGGCTGCTTTGACGCCGAAAGAGTGGCAGGTGACGGTATTCGACGAACGGTTAACTCCGGTGGATTTTGATGCGCCCTGCGATGTGGTGGCCATTACGGTATGGACGCGTTTTTCCAAACGTGCCTATGAAATTGCCGCCGAATATAAAAAACGCGGCATTCCTGTGCTGATGGGCGGCCCGCACACTTATTTTTATGGCGAGGAAGTGGCCAGGCATTGTGATGCTTACGCCGTTGGCGAAGCCGATGATATATGGGCGGGTATGCTGGCCGATGCCGCTGCCGGTCGGTTGAAAAAAGTCTATCAACAGTTTCCTCTACCCAATATGAAAGGGCTGGCGCAGCCGCGTTATGATGTAATCCCTTTCAAGCATTATCCGCGTCCGCGCGTGTTTCAGGTGCAGACCACGCGCGGTTGTCCGTTCGGCTGTGATTTTTGCGAAGAGACAGTGCTCTACGGCAAGAAATTCCGTTCACGGCCTGTTAATGAGGTTGTTGAGGAAATCCGCTATATCAAATCGCTCGGCAGCGGCATTATCTTTTTTGCTGATTCGGTGTTTGCTGGCACCAAGCGCAATTGCCAACAGGTGCTCGAAGCGCTGGTGCCGCTGAAAATCAAATGGGCCAGCCTTTGGCCGATGAATTATTGTGCCGATGATGCGCTGATTAAACTGGCCAAGCAATCCGGCTGCATGCACATGAATATGGGCATGGAATCGGTCGATGCCGATACGCTGGCCTCGATGAAAAAGCGGCAGAACAAGGTACAGCACTACGATCAGGCGCTGGCGAACCTGAATCGTAATGGCATCACTTATTCCCTGAATTTTGTCTTCGGCTGGGATACCGAATGCGACTCTGTTTATGAAGCGACATTGCACTATCTGGAGGAAAATCGCGTGCCTATGGCCTTTTTCAACATCCTGAATCCCCGGCGCGGCACGGGCGTGTATGAAGAGTTAAAGCAGGCAGGCCGCCTGCTTGATGAGCAGCAGTTAAATAAACTGGCTGGTATGAATTGTCAGTTTACGCCCAAAAACATGAGCCCGGATGAATTGGTCAACCGGGTTAATCAATTGCATCGGAAATTTTATTCGATGCAATCTATCACACGTCGAATGCGACCCGGCCTGCGCACCGATTTCTGGGGCATGCTGGTGTTCAATCTATACCAATGGAACCAGGCCAGAAAAAAAGGTTTCGGCAATCTGGATCAGTTCTAGACATCAAGGCTATTGGATTTTAATGCGATTGCCCTGAGTCCAACTAGCTCCTAGGCTCACGTTTTTCACATTTAACCATTTAATGGAGCTCCCCATGCTGAAACAATTAACTGAAGACATGAAAACCGCCATGAAGGCGAAAGATAAAGCACGTTTGGGCTGCATCCGTTTGATGCGCGCTGCCATTAAAGATAAAGAGATTGAACTTGGCCATGGGTTGGATGAGGCAGAAGCCAATGCCGTGTTGTCGAAGTTGGTCAAGCAACGCAATGATGCCGCTGCTCAATATGCCGATGCCGGACGTGACGATTTGCAGCAGGCCGAATTGGCCGAAATGGCCATTATCCAGGCTTATCTACCAGCACCATTATCCGACACAGAACTGACAGCCCTGGTAGAACACGCTATCAGTGCCACCGGCGCATCGAGCATGCGTGATATGGGCAAGGTGATGGGCATGGTGAAAAGCAAGGCTGAGGGTCGAGCTGATATGGGTAAAATTTCCGGCCTCGTGAAAGCCCGACTGGGTTGAATATCCGTTACGACTTGCATCTGCACTGCTTATGCACTATATAATTATAGATGGCTCACTTTCCCCCCGCTTTTCTCGATGAGGTCGTAGCCCGCTCCGATATCGTTGACATTATAGCCCGCCACGTCGAACTGAAAAAGTCCGGTTCTAATTTGATGGGCTTATGTCCGTTTCATCATGAGAAATCGCCGTCATTCTCTGTTTCGCCGGATAAACAATTATACTACTGCTTCGGCTGTGGTCAGGGCGGCGGTGCATTTCAGTTTCTGATGGAGCATGACGGCTATTCATTTCCCGAAGCGGTTGAATATCTGGCCGAGAAAGCAGGTTTGGAAGTACCGCAGGATAGCGAGCGCTCCCCCGTTGATGAGGCGCGCCAGAAACATGCTTATGACATGCTTGGTCGCGCATCCCATGCCATGAGCCGGGCGCTTGATGACGAACAAGGCGCCAAAGCGCGCGCCTACCTGGAACAGCGCGGCATGCCCGCCGATATTATTCGCGATTACGGCTTGGGGTATACGCCTTTCGGTTACGGATTTATGAATAAGGTGTTCGGCAATGATGCACGTACCAACGCGCAGCTTGAAGCGGTTGGTTTGCTGTTCAAAGGCGATCACGGTTATGGCGACCGCTTCCGTGACCGGCTGATGTTCACCATTCGTGACCGGCGTGGCCGAGTGGTTGGCTTTGGCGGTCGTGTGCTGGGCGAGGGTGAACCCAAATATCTGAACTCGCCGGAAACCGACTGGTTCCACAAATCCGATTTGTTATATGGATATTCCGAGCATCGCGACAGTATTCGTAAAGCCAGGCAACTGGTGGTCGTGGAAGGTTATATGGATGTGTTGGGCATGGCCGCCCACGGCCTGAGAATCGGACTGGCACCGCTGGGGACTGCCATTGGCGAAGGTCAGATTCGCGAAATTTTTCGACTGTGTGACTCGCCTGTATTCTCATTCGATGGCGACCGGGCTGGCCGACAAGCGGCCTGGCGGGCACTGGAACGCATGATGCCGTTGTTAAAATCCGAACTCACACCGCGCTTTCTCTATTTGCCGGAGGGAGAAGACCCGGATTCGCTACTCAAGGCTGAAGGGGCGGATGCGTTTCAACATCGACTCGATGAAGACAGCACACCGGTGCTGGAAACGTGGCTGAAAGGCTTAAAACTGCTGGCCGGTCAGGGTGCTGATGGTCGCGCCCGCATGGCAAAAAAAGCTGATACCATGCTGGCAACCATGACCGATGGCTACCTCAGGCAGGCTTGGCGTCAGGAGGTCGAACATGCTACCGGGATAACGTTGCAACAGGCACGACGACGTATGTCTGCAAATCCTGATGCTTCGCCAGATCAAAAGCCGCCTGAACTCAATGCGATAGAAGAGCGTTTTATGGCTTCCCTGATACAGCGGCCTGAGCGGATTGGGCATCTGCCGGATTTAGCCGATAGCTTCTTTATTGACAATGCATTCATTTCGCCATTATACTCGCGCGCTTTTTCGATGAAAGCGGAAGCCGAAGACGACAATACCGACATCGCGAGACAGCTGGCTCAGGAATTCCCTGACAGCCAAACTATGATTTCTCGCTGGGTGAATCAGGCAACCGTTCAGAATATTGAATTCAAGAGTTTGTTATTGGATATGGAAGCCAATGATATCCGTCGGCGCATCAAGCGCGGGCTGAGTCTGGCGGAAAGCATACCGGCGCAAACACGTCTGCGTGAAATAAAAAAAGAGCAGCGCATACTTACTGAACAGTTGCACGAAACAGGAGCATAACCGTATGTCGAAAAACAGTCAGGAACAGATTTCCATTCGCGAACTCGGCACCTTAATGGCCAAAGGCAAGCAGGCCGGATTTATCACTTATGAGGAGCTGAACAAGCATTTGCCCGGCGGGCTGGTTTCCGCTGATCGCGTTGAACAGCTCATTAATGTCTTCACCGAAATGGGTGTGGAAGTTGTTGATCCGGAGCGTGCGCCAACCGGCGCTTATGCTATGCGCAAGGATCGTTTGCGTAAGGAAGATTCTGCTCTGCGCGCCGATACTTCACAGCTCGGGACGGTCGTTCGCATTGATGATCCGGTGCGTATGTATTTGCGTGAGATGGGTACGGTTGAACTGCTCACCCGTGAAGGCGAGATTGAAATTGCACGCCGTATTGAAGAAGGGCGCATGCAGGTACATGAAGCCATTTGTTTGTGCCCGTCCACCTTCCGCGAAATCATGTTGCTCGGCGAGCGCATTATTGAAATTCGTGATGAAGCGCTGGAAAACGAAGAAGAACCGAATTTCCGCGACATTATCGATGTGGATGAAAAGGTCATCAACGCGGCGGCGATCAAGGAATACGAAAATCGCATGAGTCGCAGTGAAGACGGCGACGACGAACCCGACGAAACCGAAACCAAGCTGGATGGCGAGCAATTAACTGCCGCGATCAAGGCGCGCACGGCGACTCCCGATGGCACCCCGATGCTGGAAACAGTCATCACCAAGCAAGAGCAACTGGAAGAGGCGCTGGGCCATTTCGCCAATGCCAAAGCCCATCATGACAAATTTCTCGCCGCGAAGAAACAACTCGCCAAGCGACCGAATGACATCAAACTACAGGCAAAACATCGTGAGCATCTCGATGGCATGCTGATGGAACTGGTTAGCATTCCGTTTTCGCCGCGCCAGCTTGATCAGCTCGTGCAACGCTTCAAGAACGCCGTGGAGCGCGTGCGCCGATTTGAACGCACCATTCGCGACTATGCACTCAAGGCGCGTATGCCGCGTAAGTTGTTTCTGGAAACATTCCCACCCAACGAAACCAATGAGCGCTGGATTGATGATACCATCAGACAAAACAGGGAAGCTGCCTGGGTAGAAAAAATTGAAGGCGTCACTGGCAAAATCAAGGAAAATCAACGTCGTTTAAAACGTGTTGAGCAGGAAACTGAAATGGACGTTGTCGAGCTCAAGGAAGTGGCTCGCAAACTGACCATGGGCGAAGCCAAAATGCGTCAGGCCAAGCGAGAAATGATTGAAGCCAACCTGCGTCTGGTGATTTCCATTGCCAAAAAATACACCAATCGCGGCCTCGGGTTTCTCGACCTGATTCAGGAAGGCAATATCGGCCTGATGAAGGCAGTGGAAAAATTTGAGTGGCGGCGCGGTTATAAATTTTCCACTTACGCAACATGGTGGATTCGTCAGGCTATCACCCGCTCGATTGCCGATCAGGCGCGCACGATTCGCATTCCGGTGCACATGATTGAAACGATCAATAAAATGATGCGTGTATCTCGTCAGATTGCACAAAAAATAGGCCGCGAACCAACCCCTGAAGAACTGGCTGAGTATCTTGAACTGCCAGTTGAAAAAGTTGAGCAGATTCTTGAGGTAGCCAAGGAGCCGGTATCGCTCGAAACCCCGATTGGCGATGATGAAGATTCCCAACTGGGTGACTTCGTAGAAGATGATAAAGCGGAAAACCCACTGGATGCAACCGTTGGTGCAGCGTTGGCTGAAGCCACGTTGGATGTATTGGAGAATCTGACTGATCGCGAACAAAAAGTATTAAGAATGCGTTTTGGCATTGGCATGAACACCGATCATACGCTCGAAGAAGTGGGTAAACAGTTTGGCGTGACGCGTGAACGTATTCGTCAGATTGAAGCCAAGGCATTGCGTAAACTGCGTCACCCCTCACGTGCGCAGAAGCTGAAAACCTTCGCCGATTCGCCTGATAAAGCTGCACAGATAGAGGGAACTGCTCGCTAATCACGTTCAGAACCAGGAAAAAAGGGGCTTATTCGAAGAATAGGCCCCTTTTTTTGTGTTGATGCCGTGGTATTCCCGGCAAACTTAAGCTGGCGGAATATGTATGCGCTCAATCGCAATGGTCATGCCCGTAGATGGGTCGATGTTAATCAGCGTTGCAAAAATCGAGGCGCCGCGCTCCACCGCCTCAAATCGTTGCGGCAAGCGCTGCACCATGCGTCGGAGCGCGCCCTCCACCTTCATGCCGATAATAGAGTGATAGGAACCAGTCATTCCGATATCGGACTGATAGGCGGTACCCGATGCGTGAATGATTTCATCGCAAGTCGGCACATGCGTGTGGGTGCCATAGACAAACGAGACGCGACCATCCAGATACCAGCCCATGCCCATTTTTTCACTGGTTGCTTCAGCGTGCATATCGACCAGAATCGCATTGACGTCATTCGGAATCTCATCCATAGCCTGCTCGACGGCGGCAAACGGGCAATCCCATGAACCCATAAAGACCTGCCCGATCAAATTGATGACGGCGATTTTATAGCCAGCTGCAGTCTCCTGAACCGTCCAGCCGCGACCAGGCGCGAAGGCAGAGAAATTCATCGGGCGCACATAGCGATCATCATCTTCAATATGCTCAAGAAAGTCCCGCTGATCCCAGCAGTGATTGCCATTGGTCAGCACATCAACGCCGATGTCGAACATTTCATCAGCCACTTTTTCAGTAATGCCGAAGCCGTGCGCCAGATTTTCACCATTGGCTACGACAAAATCGACTTGGTGATTATCAATCAAGGTCGGCAAATGCTCTTGCAGTGCACGCCTTCCCGCTCGCCCCAGAATATCTCCGATAATTAGAATTTTCATGTTTTCGGACATTCAATGACCTCTTTTTCAGTAATGACGTAATCCAGCGGCGCATCATGCGCTTCTGCCGGGATGCGTGCGACCTCCTGTCCGGAAAAGGCAAGCCCGATCACCTGATCAAGGGCATGGCGATGACTACCGAGCCAGAAATCAAAACACCCCTTACCCATGCCGAGCCGATTCCCCTGACGATCAAATGCTGTCAGCGGACATAGCAGTACGCTTGCCTGCTCTTCTTTCCAGAGCGCACCGGATACAGGTTCCGGCACGCCAAAAAAACCTTTTGCCCAAACCGTTCGGCTTGTGGTCAGCCGCCATTCCATCTGTTCCTGGTGATGGGTAACCGGTGCAAAAACATGATAATCCGGCAACTCAAACAGCCTGTCCGTATTCACTTCGGATGGCATGGAGCGATACAGCAACAGTGATGAAACCGGCGCACATGGCCGGGCCAAATGGACGCATAATCGGTGCGCAATTTGAGCGGAATAATGCCGACGCCTTTCGGCAGACAGCGCAGTACGATAGGCCAGAGCTGAGGCTCTCAGATCATTTTTATTGATGGGCTTGTTGGTGTCCGGGCACGCTTGCAATGTCATTTGTGAGAGTTACTGGGCGCTGGGTGGAGCACAGGATGAAATCGAGAGGTAAAAAAAGGGCGCCCCCGCGCTGGCGTAATGGCAAATAGTCGTCGAACCCTCTAACAAGAGGTGGGCGCCGCACCTCGGCCTCAGGTATCCCGAAAGGGGGACGCGCATGGCCAAAGTAGGTAAGCTCCCATTCGACAAGTATCGGCTCAGGCAACATGCTGCCATTCGATCAACGCAGGGGCGCTTTCGCTAAACCTTCTGCCTGTAATACTACACTGTCCAGTTTAGATATCAACCCTTCCAGGCCATCCATATTGCCTGTACCGTTTTTTAATAACTCGCCAGCCAGATTCAAGGACACCAGCGTCAGCAATCTGTCGGAAGCGACAGATGCACCCATGCCGCGCAGCTCATCAATATGCTCCTGTACCAGGCTAGCCGCAGCCATGACCTGTTCCGGATCTTCATCGGTCAGAATCGAGAAATTACGTCCCATGAGTGTGATCTCGACAGCGCTGCTCATGACACTTCTTCCTGATGAACCATCAATTCATCCAGCTTTTCAATGGCGTGTTCAACTCTGGCTTTCGCTTCCATGCGGCCATTTTGTAGGCTTTCCAACTCGCTTTCCAGTTGCTGTACCTGATCACGACGTTTACGCAGCTCATTTTCGGCAATCCGCACCACTTCACGCATGCGATGATTATCGGCAATCGTTTTTTCCATATTGCGGCGAATGGCATCCAGATATTCGGTTAATGCCTGGATTCGTTCTTCCAATACCGGCTGAGGCTGCTGTGGATTATTCTGCATGGATGACATTGAATCACTTTCAACAACTTTGTTCAAGCGTTAAACGAAACAGCAGCGAAATCGACAATAAATAAGTTATCGGGCTTGCAAGTTATTCTCTTGTTTGTGTATGATGGGTCATTATAAAATGATGGGAGGTTTCCATGGCGATCGATTATTCATGGCTTGAAGAGAATCTTGTGAAGCGGCAACTGGCAGAGGGGGAAAAGGAGAAGCTTGGTGGGCTTCTGCTTGAAAAAAACGTTGCTAAAAATGATCATATTCTGACTCAGGGGCAGGCTGGTGGCGTGCTGTATATCCTGCGCTCGGGGCGAGCGAACATTAATGTTGATGCCAATGGACAGCATATGCATATCGCTGCTGCCAAAGAAGGGGCGTTGTTTGGCGAAATTACATTTCTGACCGGCGATGCAGCAACTGCAAACGTGATCGCAGCGGAAGATTGTACTGTATATAAACTCGCCCGGGAGGATTGCTCGGAGCTGATGCAGACCGCGCCCGAACTGGTCTATGTATTCATGGCCGCGATGCTTGTGAATGCAGCAAAAGTGATTCGTTCAAAGGATGCAGATCACGCAAGCATGCTCCAATATATGGGCACATCGCATAAGTAACAGTTTGCCCCCCTGGCGCAGGGCAATCGCATTAAAAATGAAATGCGTTGTTGGATCATTCTTTGCATGTGTAGCTATGCCAGAACGGTTCATTA
>CAJXNE010000031.1 GCA_913056285.1 uncultured Zetaproteobacteria bacterium
CGTGGTATCTGTCTGGTGACTGGGCCGACAGGTTCGGGTAAATCAACCACATTGGCCGCGATGATGAACTACCGCAATGAACAGGAGAAAGGGCATATTCTAACCATTGAAGACCCCATTGAATTTGTGCATAAATCCAAGGGGTGTTTGATTTCACAACGTGAGCTTGGACCTCATACGCATACGTATGCCAATGCATTGAAGAGTGCTTTGCGTGAAGATCCCGATGTGATTCTTGTTGGTGAAATGCGTGATTTGGAAACGATCAGTCTGGCGCTGTCGGCTGCTGAAACCGGGCATATGGTATTTGGTACACTCCATACATCATCGGCACCTAAAACGATTGACCGTCTGATTGATGTGTTTCCAGCTGCAGAAAAAGAGATGGTTCGAGCCATGTTATCAGAATCCTTGAAAGCGGTGATTTCCCAAGCATTGATTAAAACGTATGATGGTAAAGGGCGAGTGGCAGCGCATGAAATTATGATTGGAACACCAGCGATTCGTAACTTGATTCGTGAAAATAAGATTGCCCAGATGGTATCTGTCATGCAAACAGGAATGCGTGAAGGCATGCAGACACTTGATTCGAATCTTCAGACACTTGTGAAAACACGTAAAATCACACAGGAAGCAGCGTTGGAAAAATGTAATAATAAGAAGCTGTTTGGTGGCGTTTAAACAGGTATGAATGGGTTGGTTTTAGATGTTGAAAGCAGACAGAGGAGATGTGTATGAGTGCGAATGAGCCGCAGAGAATATCCATTCGACAGTTGTTGATGGTGATGGTGAAGCAGGATGCTTCAGATCTTTATATTACATCGGGTATGGCGCCATCGTATCGTATCAACAATGTTGTCAAACCATTGAGGCAGGAGCCACTCAATGGTGTGCAGACAGAGCAGTTGGCCAATAGCTGTATGAGTGAAAAGCAGCGCACCGCATTCGCCATCGATATGGAGATGAATCTCGCGCTGGCCTATGAGGGTATGGGGCGTTTTCGTGTGAATATTTTCCGTCAGCGCGGGGATGTGGGGATGGTGATTCGTAAAATTACTACAGAAGTGCCTACAGTGGATGATCTTGGTTTGCCGGAAGTATTTAAAGAGATTGTCATGAATAAGCGTGGTCTGGTGATCATGGTGGGAGCCACAAGTTCAGGAAAGTCAACATCACTGGCCGCCATGCTTGATTACCGTAATCGCAATCAGGCGGGGCACATTATTACCGTTGAAGATCCGATTGAATTTGTCCACCGTTCCAAAAATAGTTTAATTTCCCAGCGTGAACTGGGCCCGCACACCCACTCTTTCGCCAATGCCCTGCGCAGCGCCCTGCGTGAAGATCCGGATGTGATTCTGGTTGGCGAACTGCGCGACCTGGAAACCATTCGCCTTGCCCTGACAGCAGCCGAAACCGGCCATATGGTATTCGGCACCCTGCATACATCATCTGCCCCCAAAACGATCGACCGCGTTATTGATGTGTTTCCGGCGGCAGAAAAAGAGATGGTGCGCTCCATGCTGTCCGAATCGATTCGCGCCGTTATTTCGCAAACGCTGATCAAAACCGCCGATAATCAGGGGCGGGTTGCTGCACATGAAATCATGCTGGGCACGCCTGCTATCCGCAATCTGATCCGCGAAAATAAAATTGCCCAAATGGTTTCGGTCTTGCAAACCTCATCGCGTGACGGCATGCAAACACTTGATTCCACCCTGCAAAAACTGGTCAAATCGCGTAAAATTACCGTACAGGCCGCCATGGAAAAAGCCAGTAATAAACAATTATTCGGCGGCGGCGTCATTTGACAGCATAGCTGATGAACAGGAGAATAATGAATGAATAGATCGGACATCAGGAACCTGTCCCTCAAGCAGTTATTAATGGTGATGAATAAACGGGATGCATCCGATCTGTATATCACAGCCGGCATGCCCCCCTCCTACCGCATCAATGGCAATGTTTACCCCCTGAAACAACCTCCAATGACAGCATCCCAGTGTGAGAAACTGGCTATTGGCAGCATGAGCGAACGCCAGCGCGCCGCCTTTGCAGCAGAATACGAAATGAACCTTGCCCTGTCTTATGACGATATTGGTCGTTTTCGCGTCAATATTTTCCGCCAGCGCGGCCATATCGGCATGGTCATTCGCAAGGTCAATCTGGAAATCCCCACCCTTGATGGACTCGACCTGCCGGAGATATTCAAGGATATTTCCATGCAGAGCCGTGGCCTGGTACTCATGGTGGGTGCCACCGGTTGCGGTAAGTCCACCTCACTGGCTGCCATGATCGACTGGCGCAATAGTAATCAGGCCGGCCATATTATTTCGATTGAAGATCCGATTGAGTTTGTCCATGAACATAAAAAATGCGTCATCACCCAGCGCGAGGTCGGCACCGATACGCTGGAATATCAGGCTGCTTTGAGGAATACCCTCAGACAAGCGCCCGATGTTATTCTGATTGGTGAAATTCGGGATCGCGAAACTATGGAGCATGCGCTGGAATTTTCCGAAACAGGTCATTTATGCCTGGCCACCCTGCACGCCAACAATGCCAATCAGGCGCTGGAGCGCATTATCAATTTCTTCCCCGAAGATATGCACTTGCAAGTCAGCCTGAATCTGGCACTGAACCTGCAAGCCATCCTGTCGCAACGGCTGGTCAAAACACCGGACGACAAACGTTTGCCGGCCATTGAAATTCTGATCAATACGCCGCGCATTTCTGATTTGATCGGCAAGTGGAATATTGCAGAAATCAAGGAAGCCATGGCTGCCGGCAAGGCTTACGGTATGCAAACCTTTGATCAGTCTGTGATCGGCTTGTGGATGGATGGCCTGATTACCGAAGATGAGGCTCTGCGACATGCCGATTCAGTCAACAATGTACGGCTGCAAATTAAAATGGTGAATTTAAAAGATGGCGGCGGTGACGAGGGTGATCTGGATCAGTTATCCGGCAATATCGAAGTCCGCGACCTGAGTATCTGATGCCATCCCGCCAGTTCATCGATGAATTGTTACTGCTGGCTTTTAAAAATGGTGCATCGGACTTGATAGTACGTACTTTTGATCGGATACGCATGCGCATTGGCGGCGATATTGTCACTGTCCCTGCGGACAAGCTCAGCCAACCGGATCGCGATAAAACCAAAGCCATGGTAGCGCACCTGACGCGACACATGGCCGCCACGCCCGATATTGAATCGTTCAATCACCTGGATTTTCACTATACGCTTGATGGCATCTGCCATTTTCGCATGCATATCCTGCGCAGCAACAACACCTTCGGCATCGTCGCACGCCTTATTCCCCAGCAAATTCCCGGCTTTGACGCACTGCGCCTGCCTCCGGTATTCGATGAAATCGCCCATTATCGCAACGGCCTGATTCTGATGGCCGGTGCCACCGGTTCCGGCAAAAGCACGACACTGGCAGCGTTATTAAGCCATATTATTGAACAACGGCCCGTACATGCCCTGACCCTGGAAGACCCCATCGAGTTCCGCTATGGAACCGGGCACCGAGGTACTGTAACGCAGCGTGAAATAGGTACGGATGTCGTGAGTTTCAAACAGGGCTTGATCGATGCCATGCGCGAAACCCCAGATATTATCGTTACCGGCGAAGTGCGCGACAGTGACGAAATTCAACTGGCCCTGGAAGCCTCCGAAACAGGCCATCTGGTAATGGCTACGGTGCACGCCACGACAGCAGTCGGCGCCATGCAGCGCATCATGGCTTCATTCGGACAGGATGAGCAGGCTGGCATTCGCGAACGCCTGGCCGAAAACCTGCGCGCCATTATTGTGCAAAAATTGCTGCCTATGAAATCGGGCAAGCAACGCATTGTCGCACTGGAAATCATGATCAAGAATTCAGTCATCAAACATTTTATTCTCGACCCCTCCCACTGGAGTGAAATCCCGCGCGCCATGGAAGAAGGCCATCATCTCTACGGCTCCCAGAGCTTTGATCAGCATTTACAGCAGATGGTGGAAGATGGCCTTATCGATTATGAAGAAGCGCAGGCCAATGCCGTATTCCACGAAGATTTCGCCCTGCGCATGGGCCGTGAATAACACACGATAAAGCTGACAACCCAGCCTGCAGTCAGTCGGAGAATAGAAATATCTGTTAGAGTTTAATATCAGTGCGGGTTAACACTAATTCAGCGCTTGAACCTGCATACGACCTGAGGAAGAAACTGTAATTTGATAACGTACGCCATTCGGGCAAGTCGCCTGAATCGTACGGTTGCCCTGTTCATCCTGAGTTTCACTAATATCACTCACTGACCTGCCACCGCAATCATAGCCGCGCAGTTTGATCGTTGTGGCGATATCTTCAGCTTCGGTCACAGCATAAGCAGCCGGAGCCATCAATACGGTTAATATCAGAGCAATTAAAATTCGTTTCATGCTTTCACCTCCAGTAAACTCTCCCAAATTGACTCTCTGCCCACATATAAATCACGGGACAGGCTCGCATCACCCTCCAGCAAGGCGATAATCTTCAACAGCAATCCATCAAAACTGGCTCTGACTTCCTTCATTTTTACTTTCAACTTCGAGTTTTTCCTGTATTTTTTAATTTTGTCCATCAGGTCGATAATATCATTACGAATCGCCAGCTTGGTAAAGAAACCAATTGCATCCGTTTTCTTCAGCCTTTGCTCCAGCACCTTGATGTTCACAGCATCCGCTTGTTCAGGCAAGGTTTTTTTCACCAAATGCATGTTCTTTATGGTATTCCCCACCTGTACCTTTGGCAGTTTTGTGGTGGCAGGAGCGGCCACCGCATCCTGTTTCATACCATCGGCCCCATCAGCTGCATACAACGGCATTACCAGCATCAAGCCAGCGCAACCAAGAGATGACATTAATATCTTCAATTGCCTCATAAGCTCATACTAACGTGACCCAGACTTTCTACAGTCGTAAATTTTACCCCCTGGCAGAAATGATCTCAGCTGCCTCGACAGCGCCATCGCTCAACAATGCAGGAAAACATCGTGAATGTTCCGTGGCCTGTTCTAATGTATGCAACCAGTTTCCCTGCCGAAAATCCCTTCGGCTCATACCCGCCGCTGGCATGCGCTCATCCAGCCATCGCTTGAGCATCGGAAACTCCGGAAAATCCGGCCGCTCCACCCATGCTATCGGCGTGTCCGTACGCCAGCATTCGGACAACAGGCCGTATCCGGGCTTGCACACCACGACATCGACAAAGCCCATCAAATCCACAGCTCTCACGCCGGAACCGAAATGGATCGTTTTCACATTCGCCGGTGCCGTGGCCGGTGCATCGGGCATCAGGAATAACCAGTCATCAATGCCTGCCAATGCCTGCATATCAAAGGCCGGGTTACCGCAACCGCCAAACAGCACCAATGCCTTGTGGCGCAAATCGTCAACAACAGGATTTGGGACGATGCCGGGAGTCGAAACAATCAGACCGATTTCGCGCCGGCGCGGAAACACCGGCATCGCCATCGCCATGGGCGGCGTCAGCAATAAACCACATGCGCCGTATGCCTGCGCCAGTTGCTTGATGACCATATCATCCGCATCCAGCCAGTGCGCATAAATCGTATGCCAGTCCAGCGTCGCCAAACCGATAGCCGGCACGCCCAATGCTTTGGCAGCAGGAAACGCCAGCGGCGAAATATCTGACAAGACCATTGATGCATTAAATCGGCGCAAATATTGGATTTCGCGCTCGATGTGTTGATCCATCTGTTCGACCCATGCACGCATCTGCCGGATCGACGCATCGCGATCTTCTTCAATGGCACTCTTTTGCACCACGCCCACATCGACAGGGCTTTGTTCGAGCTGGAAATCAAAATCCAGACGCGATTGCAATTCTGGCTGCGGCAAGGCACAGCGAATCAGGAAACGGCAATCCGGCCTGATTGCATGGAGATGGTTCAATACCGGCGCCAACTGCGCCAGATGGCCGAATCCGTGACCGGAAATATAGACTGCGATATTCATGGTTGTTTCAGACGATCATTCGCCCTGCATGGTCACCACAATCTGCCGGGAACCGCCATAGTTACGATGTTCACCCAGATAAATACCCTGCCATGTTCCCAGTGCAAGATGACCATTGCTAATGGGTATCGTGATTGCACAGCCCAAGGTGCTGGACTTAATGTGGGCCGGCATATCATCCGACCCTTCCAGCGTGTGGTCGTAGTAAGGCTGATTTTCCGGCACAACATGATTGAAATGCGCTTCCATATCCCGCCGCACATCCGGATCGGCATTTTCGTTGATGGTTAAACTGGCGCTGGTATGCTGAATAAAGAAATGCGCCAGCCCCACTCCGAATTCCGCCAGTTCCGGCAGTTGTTCTAGCAACTCTCGCGTCACCAGATGAAAGCCCCTGGATTTAGCCTGCAAACGAATTATTTTCTGCTTCCACATGATTACCCTCTCCCGGTTATCATAAAATCAACAACGCGCCTGCATGACTTTTTTCGCACGGGGTGGAAAATCCATGCGCATGAGCAGAATTTTAATCAGGATGATTAAAATTGATAGTACAGGTTAGTATGCCGCATGCTTTATTTTGATTCGATTTCTCTCAGGCGTGGTCATAAACTGTTATTCCGCGATGCCAGCATGACAGTTCAGAGCGGCCATAAAGTCGGCATCACCGGCGCCAATGGCTGTGGCAAAACATCGCTGTTTGCGCTGGTGCAGGGCAAGATCGAGGAAGATGCCGGCAGCTTCCGAATCGAAAAAAACAACACCATTGCTCATGTCGAACAGGAAACGCCTGCTCTGCCCACTCCGGCGATTGAATATACCATGCAGGGCGATGCCGAACTCACTCGCTTACAGCAGCAGCTTGAACAGGCCGAGCATGCGGACGATGGAATCCGGGCAGCCGAACTACATGAACGCCTCGCCGCCATCGACGGATATTCCGCCCATGCCCGCGCCGCTCGTTTGTTGCACGGGCTTGGCTTTGCTGTCGGTTCTGAAACCAGGCCGGTCGCCAGTTTTTCGGGCGGCTGGAGAATGCGATTAAATCTGGCTCACGCGCTGATGTGCCGTTCCGATTTATTATTGCTCGATGAGCCGACTAATCACCTGGATCTGGAAGCCGTTGTGTGGCTGGAAAAATGGATACAGAACTATCGCGGCGCACTGCTGCTGATCTCACACGACCGCGATTTCCTCGACCACTGCGTCAATAGAATTGCTCATATTGAACATGAACAAATAAATCTATATACTGGTAATTACAGTGATTTTGAACGGCTACGTGCTGAGAAACTGGCGCTGCAACAGGCGTCATTTGAAAAACAGCAAAAGCAGGTTGCCCACATGACCAGCTTTATCAATCGCTTTAAGGCCAAGGCCACCAAAGCATCCCAGGCACAGAGCCGCATCAAGGCGCTGGAGCGCATGCAGATGATTGCGCCGGCGCATGTCGATTCCCCCTTCTCGTTCAACTTTAAGCACCCCGGTCTGATTCCGAATCCGTTACTTAGGCTCAACAAAGCCGCCGCCGGTTATGGCGATACTACCATCCTGCACGATCTCTCCTTCTCCCTGCTACCGGGTGAACGCATCGGTCTGCTCGGCCCCAACGGCGAAGGCAAATCGACGCTGATTAAACTGATGGCTGGCGCGTTGCTACCTCAAACCGGCAACCGGGATGAAGCCAAAGAGCTCGCCATAGGTTATTTCGCCCAGCATCAACTGGAACAATTACACGGAGAATTATCGCCGCTTCAACACCTCATGATGCTGAATGAAAACCTGTCCGAGAAAGAGGCACGCCAGTTCCTCGGCGGCTTTGACTTTAGAGGCGATATGGCATTGGCGCCTGTCGCACCGTTTTCAGGTGGCGAAAAAGCCCGGTTGGTGTTGGCCATGATCGTCTACCAGCAACCAAATCTGCTGTTGCTCGATGAACCGACCAATCATCTCGATATGGAAATGCGCCATGCCCTGAGTCTGGCCTTGCAGAGTTTTGAAGGCGCGATGGTGCTGGTATCGCATGACCGTCATCTGCTCAGAACCGTTTGCGATTCACTGATGCTGGTCTCTGCTGGATCTGTCGCTCCGTTCAAGGGTGATCTGGATGAATATGCCGCCTGGCTGCTACAACAGCGCAGCGCAGGCGATGAAAAGAAAACGAATACTGACCGCCCATCAGGCAAAGAAATCCGTCGTCAGAAAAGCGAACAACGCAAGGCGCTGCAACCCTTGCGCAACAAAGTGAAAAAACTGGAGAAAGAGCTGGAATCCCTACATGCCAAAAAAACCATGCTGGATACCCAACTGGCAGATCCCTCTCTCTATGCAAACCCATCCTCCGACAACATAAAATCACTGAGCATAGACCAGCGCCAAACCGAACAGGCATTACAACAATGCGAAGAAGCATGGCTTACAGCCAGCGAGGAACTGGAAGATGCCGGATCAATCTGAACAGCCCGAACAGATAGTTGAACAAACAGTCGAACAAATAGTCGAACAAATGGTTGAACAAACAGTTGACCATACAGTCGAACAATCCCCTGCATGGTTTATTTATCTGGTTCGCTGCCATAACGGGAACCTTTACACCGGCATCAGCACAGATGTAGCGCGCCGTTTTTCCGAGCATCAAGCCGGCAAAGGCGCCAAATACCTGCGCGGCAAAGGGCCCCTTCAGCTGGTTTATCAGCGCAAAATCGGATCACGCTCCAAAGCGCTGAAAGCTGAAATCATGGTAAAAAAGATGTCCAGACAAGCCAAGGAGAAGATGATTCGGGAAATCTGAGATCGTTCGCATTCCCCAGGAATCGAGTGCGGCATACGCTGCATATCAATGTCGGATCCCGGGGTATTCGGCGCTGCGTGATTTCCCTTGCCTTCCCCGTTAGTCTTTGCCCCGCACGCAACGACAGTTTTAAAAAAGGGTTTTACGTTTATGCATATTGAATTCACTTTCGCACCATGGGGTATGACTTTTGCCGCCCTGATGTATGTTATCGGCAATGGCATCTGGACCAATCATCTGGTGCGTCACAAACCTTGGCTGGGCTGGCCTATCTGGAGCGCTTCGGCCCTGATCCTTATTATCATCGCCGCCGCTATTGAAATACGTCTGTCTGGCGAATCGACCGGGATCTGGTCGAGACTGACAGAAGTCAATGGCGAAAATCACTGGATTGTTGTCATGTTATACATGCTGCTTTCCGTGCCGGGCGCTGCCGGGGTACTGTTTCACCAGAGCGTAAACTGGACACGGCTGGGCGTGCTGTCCATCGCATTGATCGTATTTATTCCGCTCGGCATGCAACTGAATGATCCGAATGATTCACGTCTGTTTCTGAGTCTGGGCATTACGTTTGCTACCTGTGGTTTAAGCTGGCTGTGGTCGGTATTGCTCGATTGCGAGCCGGTTCACCAGCGTAAAACCGTGCCCGTCGCCGAGGCCGATCAATGAAATCCGAAGCGGATCAATGAAACACTCGGTCGCCAGAGCCGGGACGCTGGTGGAGGCGCTGCCTTATTTGCAGCGTTTCGCCGATCAAACCATCGTCATCAAATATGGCGGCAACGCTATGGTGGAAGAGGAACTGAAATCCAGTTTTGCCACCGATATCACACTGCTTAAACAAGTTGGCATCAATCCGGTCGTCGTGCATGGCGGCGGCCCTCAGATTGGTAAACACCTGGCCAAAATCGGCAAGGAAGCAAAATTCATTGACGGCATGCGGGTGACCGACAGCGAGACAATGGATGTTGTTGAAATGGTGCTAGCAGGGCTGGTCAACAAGGAAATCGTCGGCAATATCAACAAGGCCGGCGGCAAGGCAGTTGGACTCTCGGGCAAAGACGGCGGCCTGATTTGCGCCCTGAAAATGCAGATTGAAAAGAGTTCACCGGAACTGAATGTGCCTGAAATTATTGATCTCGGCCATGTCGGCAAAGTGCATGCGATCAATACGGAAATCCTCAATGTACTGGAAGATGATCGGTTTGTACCGGTCATTGCACCGGTCGGCTATGACAAGGCTGAAGGCTTAAGTTATAATATCAATGCTGATCTGGTCGCAGGTGCCATTGCTGCCGCGCTCGGTGCGGCCAAGCTTATTTTATTGACCGATGTTGCCGGCGTTCTGGATGCAGACAAACAGCTCTGTTCGCAATTAAGCGTGGCTGAAACAAGGGCTATGATTGCGGACGGCAGTATTGCCGGTGGCATGATTCCAAAAACGACCTGTTGTATGGATGCCGTTGCATCCGGCGTCGGGCAGGCGCATATCATTGATGGCCGCGTGCCGCATGCGCTGCTGCTGGAAATCTTCACCGATGAAGGCGTCGGCACTGTTTTCAGTCAAGACTAAACAGGTGAAATTTAGCATTGATGCGTATATGCTGCGCCCCCTTTTCAGATCAAACCAACAATGTACAGGAGAATAAGACATGGCTTTAAACGTCTATTATGATAAAGATGCAGATATTTCCATTATCCAAAACACCAAAGTTGCCATCCTCGGTTACGGATCTCAGGGCCATGCCCACGCCAACAACCTGAAAGATTCAGGCGTTGATGTCACAGTCGGCTTACGTGCCGGTTCCACATCCATTGCCAAAGCCGAAGCCTGTGGGCTGAAAGTAGCCAGCGTTGCCGAAGCGACTGCCTGGGCTGATCTGGTGATGGTGTTGACGCCGGACGAATTCCAGTCGGCTCTGTATAAAGATGAATTGCTGCCAAACCTGAAACAAGGCGCAACACTGGCTTTCGCGCATGGTTTTGCGATTCACTACAACCAGATCACCCCGCGTTCCGATCTGGATGTTATCATGATCGCGCCGAAAGCGCCGGGTCATACAGTGCGTTCCGAATTTCAGCGCGGTGGCGGTATTCCGGATTTGATTGCCATGGCACAGGATGCCAGCGGTCATGCGAAGGAAGTTGCGCTATCCTACGCTTCCGCCATCGGTGGTGGTCGCTCCGGTGTGATTGAAACCACATTCAAGGATGAAACCGAAACAGATTTATTCGGCGAACAAGCCGTGCTTTGCGGTGGCGCCGTCGAATTGGTGAAAGCTGGTTTTGAAACTCTGGTCGAAGCTGGTTATGCCCCGGAAATGGCCTACTTTGAATGTTTCCACGAATTAAAATTGATTGTGGATTTGATGTACGAAGGTGGCATCGCCAATATGAATTATTCGATCTCCAACAATGCGGAATATGGCGAATATGTTACCGGCCCGCGCGTGATTAACGAAGAATCCCGCAAGGCCATGAAAGAAGCGCTGCACAACATCCAGACCGGTGAATATGCCAAGCAGTTCATTGTAGAAGGTGCAACCAACTATCCGTCCATGACCGCATATCGTCGCCTCAATGCCGCTCATCCAATTGAGCAGACCGGCGCCAAACTGCGCGGCATGATGCCATGGATTAAAAAGATTGTGGATAAATCCAAGAACTGATCAAGCGCATTGTTAATAAAGGAGGCTCCGGAAACGGAGCCTCCTTTTTTATGATCTCCGTGACTTCTGACCACACTTTACTCTGATCCATGTATCATAAAGAATCACCTGCCATGCACCTTATCACAATCATTCGCAACGTGTTGGCCCAGCGCCAGTCGCAACATGAAATCCTCATCTCCTCGCTCGGCGCGGTTGTCGGCATCACTCTGGTAGCATGGGTTAGCTACCACATTGTCGGCAGCGACGGCCTGCCATATATCGTGGCGTCCATGGGCGCTGCCGCAGTGTTGCTATATGCCGCCCCGCATAGTCCGTTAACCAATCCCTGGGCATTTGTTGGCGGGCATCTGGTCTCTGCCACCGTGGGTGTTACCTGCGCACAATGGGTGCCCGACCCGTTTCTGGCCAGCGGCCTGGCGGTGGGACTGGCGATTTTCGCCATGCATCAACTCAATTGCCTGCATCCGCCCGGCGGCGCGGCAGCGCTGGTGGCAGTGATTGGCGGCGAACAGATTCATACACTGGGCTATTTCTATGTGCTGGAGCCTGTCGGGCTGAATGTCATCATTATGGGCTCTGCCGTCTGGTTCACGCGATTGCTTATCGCACAACGGCGACAGACCGAGACATTTATCCCCTGTCATGATGAAGAGCATGAGATCCCCGACAACACACCGTTCTCCGATGCTGACCTGCACAGTGCGCTACAGGAAATGGATAGCTTTATTGATGTATCCATTGCGGATTTAAAAGAGATCTATGCACACGCTACGGCATTCGCACATAAACGCAGTCTCGGTAGCATCTGTTGCTGCGATATGATGACGCGTCAGGTTGTGACAGTGAAATTTGACAACAGCCTGAAGGATGCATGGACACTGATGCAGAAGAACAAAATCAAGAGCCTCCCGGTTATCGATAAGGAGCGCCGTGTAACCGGCATCATCACCGTCAGCGATTTCAAAAAAGAAGCAGATCAATTTCCCGGTGAAACGATAGAAGAACGGCTGAAAACACTGATTAAGCCTGCGTCAGGTATCAGTTCAAATAAAGCTGAAGTGGTTGGCCAGTTGATGGTAACACCCGTCATGACATTGCCGGAAAACGCCCATGTTAGCGAAGCCGTCGCCATATTCACCAAACACGGTATCAGCCATATTCCGATATTAAACCACAAACAGCGGCTGGCCGGCATGCTTTCACGCACAGATGTGGCGCACGCATTATCTCAGTAAAAAACAACCCTTGCTGGAACGGCTTGTTAAAACGGATCGTACTCATGCAGATGGGAGTCTGCGATCAAGCCAGAGATAACCGATCAGTGCCGAGATCAGTGATGCGATCACAATACCGAGGCGCTCATCGACAAACTTATCTGCGCCCGAATTTTCAAAGGCCAGCGAACCGATAAACAAACTCATTGTAAAGCCGATGCCACAGAGCAGCGCTGTACCATAGAGCACGCTCCAGCTCACCCCGCGCGGCAGCGTGGCAAGGCCAGCCTGCACAGCAAGCCAGGCGAACAGAAATACCCCCAGCTGCTTGCCGATAAAGAGACCGAATACAATTCCCAGCGTGACAGGATGGACCAGATCGGGGAGCCCCATTTGACCGAAATCGATACCGGCATTGGCAAATGCAAAGATCGGAAGCACACAGAAGGCAACCAGCCCGTGCAGGTCTTTCTCGAGCGAACGCAGTGGTGATGGCCGCGCCCCTCTCCCGCCATCGAGCGGAATAAACATGGCCAGCAACACACCGGCCAGTGTGGCATGCACGCCCGATTTCAGAACCGCAACCCACATAACCAGCCCGATCAACAGATAGGGCAGCTTCCGGCAGATTTGGAGTCGATTCAGCAATGCCAGCAATGCGATACAGGTCGCGGCAATCATCAGGCTGATGCTGTTGAGTTCAGCGCTATAGAATATCGCAATCACGATGATTGCACCGAGATCATCAAAGATAGCCAGCGAAACCAGAAATGTTTTCAGAGCCAGCGGCACGCGCGATCCAAGCAATGTCAACACACCGAGGGCAAATGCGATATCGGTGGCCGTCGGAATCGCCCAGCCCGGCATCGTCACAGGATCCCCATAATTAAAAAAGAGATAGATCAAAGCCGGCGCGATCATGCCTCCAATCGCTCCAATCGCAGGCAGCGCGATTGCACGCAGCGTGCACAGTTCACCAATCATCACTTCCCGCTTCAACTCCAGTCCGACCAGAAAGAAGAAGATCGCCATCAAGCCATCATTGATCCACAGCAGCAACGGTTTCGCAATGACCCATTCACCAAAACCAATCCGAACAGGCAGATCGAGCAACAGTGTGTAGTAGTTGGAGAGCGGAGAGTTGGCCAGCACAAAAGCACAGATCGCAGAGAAGATCAGCACAATGCCGGCCGCTGATTCAAGCCTCAGAAATGATCGAATTGTTTCAATCATGATGACTTCGTAAAAATGCCATGGATGGATTTTTGCGATTTCATCAATAATAACAGCGCCATCCTGATCATGCGGGCATCATGCCCTGCTTCAATGAAAACGCAATGAATCCCTTACCCGAATCCGGCATTGATATTGTTCACATCCGCGCTTGGGTGCTCGCTCCCGGGTGATAGGCTTTGCCGATGACAATGCGCGCTGTGCAACCCATTACCGACTGGCCGGCTTATCGCCCTGATCTGCAACCGGCATTGCAGCTTCCGATGAGCAAAAAAGAGATGGATAAGCTGGGCTGGGAGAGCTGCGATATTATTATTGTCACAGGCGACGCCTATATCGATCACCCGAGTTTCGGCATGGCTGTGATCGGGCGTACGCTGGAATCTCACGGTTTTCGTGTCGGCATCATTAGTCAGCCGGACTGGAAATCGGCGGATGATTTTCGCGAACTCGGCAAACCCAATCTTTTTTTCGGGGTGACTGCCGGCAATATGGATTCGATGGTCAATCATTATACCTCCGAGCGTCGGATTCGTTCGGATGATGCCTATACGGCTGGCGGCATGGCAGGTAAACGCCCGGATCGCGCTGTCACCGTCTATGCCCAACGCTGCCGGGAAGCATTCAAGGGTGTACCGGTGATTATCGGCAGTATTGAAGCATCCCTGCGCAGGATTGCCCACTACGATTACTGGTCGGATACCGTCAAACGCTCCGTGCTGCCCGATTCCAAAGCCGATATGCTGGTTTACGGGAATGCCGAACGGCAGATCATTGAAATCGCGCACCGGCTGGCGCATGGCGAGTCTATCAAAGCCATGACAAGCATCCGTGGCACTGCCTTTATGCGTAATAGCATTCCGGATGGATTCAGCGAAATCGATTCCACCGAACTCGATACCCCCGGTGAGCTAATTGAACACCCCGATCCTTACGCCATGACAAATGCGGACGCATGTTCTGCAAAAGATAGTCCGAAACAGATTGAGTCGGATCAGATTGAGTCGGATCAGATTGAGTCGGATCAAACCGAATCGAAACAGACTGAATCGAAACAGATTGAATCGAAACAAACCGAATCGAAACAAACTGAATCGAATCAAATAAGCGAAGTACATATTCCAATCACGCACCTGAAACTGAACCGGGCAACCACCGTGATTCGCCTCCCCTCATTTGAAACGGTCAAGGCCGATCCGGTACTCTATGCCCATGCCTCGCGCCTGATGCATCTGGAAACCAATCCGGGCAATGCGCGGGCGCTGGTGCAGCACCACGGC
>CAJXNE010000032.1 GCA_913056285.1 uncultured Zetaproteobacteria bacterium
TTCAATGAAATCTTCTGATTTTTTTGCACTGGCCGCATTGACAATCAACCAACCCTGCTGTGGTAAAATACACGCGAAGGTGTGGCTGGCCCGCACCAGTGCTCTGGGCAATAATTGCTGCAAGACCTGATCTTTAATATCGTTTTTTTCCTTGCGTGCGACAGGCCGCCCGGCCTCCTGTTCAATCTTGAACACCTCATCCGCCACCTGCTCGCGCACCAGCGAGGCCGGCAACACTTTATCCTCGCGACGCAAACAGATCATCAGCGCCCCCTGCGCTTCATGCACCAGCATCTGACCTGTGCGGCCCAGCGGTTTGTCCCAGCCCTGACAGGCCATTTCCATCTGCCCGCAATCGCGCGCCTTTCGCCCCTCCAGTTTTTCATGCAACTGTTGTGAGGTCAGCTTGAAATCGTCTTCAAATTTATAAAATTGAATATTTTTAAACCACATGAGTAGCGTATCCTTTGAAAGTATGATGATTTGTCTGGAGTTTACCCGGTTCAGGCGTGAACCGCATCGCGTAATGTAGCAAATCCGCTACGCATCACAATCATTTGAAATAGATATCGCACAACGCAGCCGCCTGTGGATAATCCGCTCTATGCAACGAGCCCGCCAGATTTTGGAATCGACCTTTGGTTATGATGATTTCCGTCACCATCAGGCTGATATTATTGAAGCGCTGGTGAATGGTCAGGATGTGTTGACGCTGATGCCAACCGGCGGCGGTAAATCAATCTGCTTTCAAATCCCCGCCCTGATTCGCAGTGGTACGGCCATTGTTATTTCACCGCTGATCGCCCTGATGCAGGATCAGGTTGATGCCCTCAAACAGCTTGGCATTCGCGCTGCATTTCTAAACTCCACCCTGCATCCGGGCGAGCAGCGCCTGATCGAAGAAGACCTGCTGGCAGGCGCTTTCGATCTGTTATACATGGCCCCCGAACGATTGCTGGCTGAACAGACCTTAAACCTGATCGAGCAGTGCGACATTGCCCTGTTCGCCATTGATGAAGCGCATTGCGTATCGCAGTGGGGGCACGATTTCCGCAAGGAATATCAGCAATTATCCATGCTGCATACGCATTTCCCGAGCGTACCGCGCATTGCCCTGACTGCCACCGCAGATGCCCGTACCCGCGATGAAATCATTGAGCAGTTATCCTTGCAACAGGCGCGCGTTTTCATCAACAGTTTTGACCGCCCCAATATCCATTATGCCATAGCAGAATCCGGCAATAGCCGTGAAGCGTTGTGGCAGTTTCTCCAACAGAATCACGCCGGTGATGCCGGCATCGTGTATTGTTTGAGCCGAAAAAATGTTGAAGCCGTCGCCGAATGGCTGAATAAAAAAGGGCGCGTGGCACTCCCCTATCATGCCGGACTCGGGCAGGATGTCCGTGCACGCAATCAGCAACGATTTCTGCGCGAAGACGGGCTGATTATCGTTGCCACGATTGCCTTTGGCATGGGCATTGATAAGCCGGACGTACGCTTTGTCGCCCACATGAATCTACCGAAAAATATCGAATCCTATTATCAGGAAACCGGACGTGCAGGGCGCGACGGGTTAGCTTCTAATGTCTGGATGTCCTATGGCTTGAAAGATGTAATCAACCTGCGCCTGTTTACCGAAAACAGTGATGCTGAAGAGCAGTTCAAACGGGTCATGTTTCAAAAAACCGATGCCATGCTGGGCCTGTGCGAGTTGACCTCCTGCCGGCGTCAGGCGCTGCTGGCCTATTTTGGCGAGACGATGGATCAGCCCTGTGGCAACTGCGATAACTGCCTGAATCCTCCCGAAACATGGGATGCCACCATCGCCGCCCAGAAAGCATTATCTTGTATCTACCGCACCCGGGAACGATTCGGCACGCAATACATCATCGATATTCTCACCGGTAAAGACGATGAGCGCATCCGGCGCAATGGTCATGATAAACTCACCACCTTTAATATCGGCGGCGAGCATAGCGGCGTGGAATGGCGTGGTATTTTTCGCCAACTGATTGCCCACGGCTATCTGGCCACCGACACGGAAGGATACGGCGTACTCAAACTGACGCAAAAAGCCTGGCCGTTGTTGAAACGTAGTGAAACACCGCAAACCGTGATGCTAAGAAAATTGCGAAAGCCATCAAAAGCAAAGAAAAAGAAATCTTCAGCAGCTTCACGGCTTGCGCTGGAATCGTTATCAGCTTCGGACCAGGAATTTTTCGAAATTCTGCGCGGCTTGCGTAGCAAACTAGCCAAAGAACAGAATGTACCACCTTATGTCATATTCCCGGATAAAACACTGACCGAAATGGCCATCGTGAAACCTGCCAGCAAGTCGCAGATGCTGGATATTTCCGGCGTAGGTGAAACCAAATTGTTGCGCTATGGAGATGCTTTTCTCGAAGAGATCAATCGTGCTGTGAATTGACCTGAACTAGGCCGTTTAACACTAATTCTGACGAAGCGCTACGGCCAGAATTAGAACTAACAGACCCTACAAAGTTGTATTATTAAAACCCGACTGGATTTCATGGGCAACAATCTTCACACAAACAAGCACGTATAGCGCGACTACAAATAATCCCGAATGCGCCCGTGCTGTTTTCTGCGTCATCTTATGCTGTATTTTCATGACTATATTTATCGGCAATAGCAAGGGTGACTTGAAGGATTCAACATGATAGCAGTATCTGAAAGCTGCGTTTCAGATAAACTATCCACTGTAAAAGCCATTTTTCCACTACATCGACAAAACGAACGATAAACGAATCTATAACATGAATATAGACATATAAATACTTGTTAATAAAACGTAAAATGATTTGCATAATTTTTATGCATGCAATTATGACATCCGTAACAGCAAGGAAATACAATCATACAGTGATATTATACACAGAGATATCCACAGCCTCTGTGGACAAAACTTTACCCTGTTTTTGTAACAGTCCGATACTGTACAACACTCAAATTCGAAATCGGCGCTGGGAATTTTCGGTGGTTTGCAGGGCCAGTTCTGCTAGTGAAACACCGCGCACTTCTGCAATACATTCAGCGACATGGCGAACATAAGCCGGTTCATTGCGTTTGCCACGATTCGGCACGGGTGCAAGATAAGGCGAATCTGTTTCCACCATCAATAAATCATCAGGCACTCTGGCAGCCACGGCGCGCAATGCATCGTTGCGCTTGAAAGTCACATTGCCCGAAAAAGATATCGACATGCCAAGATCAATAGCCTGAGACGCCGTATCCCAATCCGATGAAAAGCAGTGCATAATACCGCCGCATACATCGACCCCTTCATCTCTCAAAATCCTCATGCATGCCTCATCCGCCTCGCGATCATGTACAATGACCGGTTTATGAACGGCTTTGGCAGCGCGAATATGGGTTCTGAAACGCGCTTCCTGAATTTCCGGTGCGACATGCTCGCGAAAGAAATCCATACCTGTTTCACCGATAGCCACGCAACGAGGGTGATCGGCCAGTGCACACAACGCATCCACTGTTGGCTCCCCCTCATTCGCACCTACGTCATGGTTGGGGTGTACGCCAACACTGAACCAGACATTGTCCCGCGCTTCTGCCAGCGTCAGCAGTTCCGGCACATGCGCCAGTTCCACTGCCACCACAACGCACCCTTCCACGCCCTGCTCCGCCATGCGTACAAACACGGCATCGCGATCTTCCGAGAAATGTCCGAAATTAACATGGCAGTGGCTGTCAAACAGCCGGATATCAGTCATCACGAATCAACCGCGCACAATCGTCTGCAAATGGTGCAGTGCAACATGGTGTAGTTCCAGACCATGCGGATTCTGCAATACGTCAACGCCGTTACCATTCGGCTCGCCCAGTTCAGACACCACCAGATCAGCACCGTTGAAATGATGGCCGCTGGTATAACCATTGACCGTCACCACGCATTTCAGACCTGCGGCATGAGCTGATTTCCAGCCATTGGCGGAATCTTCCAGCGCCAGCGTATTTTCGGGCGCAGCACCCAATTGTTCCAGCGCATAGTTATAAATATCCGGCGCCGGTTTTTTTGCCGGCACAATATCGCCTGCCGCCAGCACGGCGAAACGATCAAACCATTCTTTACCGAGCGAATGCTCGATCAACGCATCCAGCGCCGCCGGCGTAGTCGTGGTTGAAATACCCAGCGTGATCCCCTGTTCATACGCTTCTTCCAGCAAGCGGCGCACACCCGGCCTGAGTGGAATACGACCTTCGGCAATCAGACTTTGATAATGAATGGTTTTACGCGCGTGCAAGGCTGCAATCGTTTCATACGGCATATCCGGCATATCGCCGCGATCTATATCAAATCGCATACGCTCCTTGCCACCGGTCACTGCCAGCAATTCGCCATAGGTGGCCACATCCCACTGCCTGTCTATGCCCGCCTCATCAAAAGCCATATTAAACGCCACCCGATGGCCGTCACGTTCAGTGTCCGCCAGTGTACCATCAACATCCCACAGGATACATTTCAGTTCCGCCATTGTTCTACTCCAGGAAATTATTTCCGAGATGCCCGGCAATTGCAGCTTCAAAATCATCGTTGCCGTTCATGCCATCAAACTCTAATATCACCGCATGAGCCAGATTGTTATAAACCAGCTTGAGACACCGGATATAATCCGTAAACCTGAGGCAGAAACGGCAGAACCACAACTGCAACCTCCCCCTTTGTATCGTGTGGTTATGTTAAATGACGACTTTACCCCGATGGACTTTGTGGTTGATATCCTCGTGCGTTTCTTTCATAAATCGGAAGAGACAGCCAACAGGATGATGTTGCAGATTCATCATGAAGGCAGCGTGACCTGTGGCGTATTTCCACGTGATATCGCGGAAACCAAGGTGCAACAGGTCGAAACAGCCAGTCGCACCAGTGGTCACCCACTGCGTTGTATTGTGGAGCACGATTCGGACGACTGATCAAATGCAGTGCGCGTAAGTTGGCACCGATATTGCGACAAACACAGCATGCAACAAACGAACAAAGGAACAGACAGAACCGTAGCAACATGATAACATAGTGTCTGACAAAGCGAGGATGCAAACATGGGTATCTTGAGCGAAGAACTGGAAGAAACACTGAACGATACATTCCGTAATGCGCACTTCCGGCGCAACGAGTTTGTGACGGTTGAGCACCTGTTGCTCGGCCTGCTTGATAATCCCAATGCGCTGGGCGTATTGCTCGGCTGCCATGCCAATATCGAAATCCTGCGCGATGAATTAGCCGGGTTTATTCGCGAACACGTTTCCATTCTGCCTGAAGACGCTGGCGAAACGACAGCCAGTATCGGGCTGCAACGCGTGATTCAACGTGCCGTCATGCATGTGCAGGCATCCGGCAAACGTGAAGTGACCGGTGCGCATGTGCTGGTCGCCATTTTCTCGGAAAAAGATTCCCATGCTGTGCATTATCTTGCTCGCATGGGCGTGAACCGGCTCGATGTTGTCAGTTTCATGGCGCATGGCGCGATGAGCAATGAAAGCGTGCAAGCTGAGCCTAGCACAGATACGCCGGCTCTGGAGACCGAAAAGAAGGACAAAAGCCAGTCACCCCTCCACCGTTACTGCGTTAATTTAAGTCAGCGCGCCCGAGACGGAAAAATTGACCCGCTGATTGGTCGCAGCGAAGAATTGCGACGCTGTACCCAGATTCTTTGTCGCAGACGCAAAAACAACCCCTTACTGGTTGGTGAAGCCGGCGTTGGAAAAACCGCCATTGCTGAAGGTTTAGCACTCAGAATCGAAGAAAAAAATGCTCCTGATGTGATTCAGAGCGCCATCATCTATGCGCTCGATATGGGCGCCCTGCTGGCTGGCACTAAATATCGTGGCGATTTTGAAGAACGTTTAAAAGCCGTACTGCATGCGCTGGAGCAGGAAGATCAGGCCGTACTGTTTATTGATGAAATTCACACCATTATCGGTGCGGGTGCAGCCAGCGGCGGCACTATGGATGCATCCAATTTACTCAAGCCCGCACTGGCCAATGGCGAACTCAGGTGTATCGGCGCCACCACCTATCAGGAATTCCGCAATCTATTTGAAAAAGATCGGGCTCTGTCTCGCCGCTTCCAGAAAGTCGATATTCCCGAACCCAGCGTCGAAGAAACCATTGATATTCTCAAAGGCCTGAAATCAAGACTCCAGGAACACCACGGCGTGCGTTACAGTCAGCCGGCCATTGAACAAGCTGCCAGACTGGCCAAACGCTATCTGGGCGAACGCCACCTGCCCGACTCAGCTATTGATGTGCTGGATGAGGCAGGCGCCTCCATGCGCGTCAAACCAGAAGACAAACGGCGTAGCCAGATCAATGTGCATGATATTGAGAGTATGATTGCATCCATGGCACGCATTCCGCATCAGCAGGTCAATGCTTCTGACAAGAAACGCTTGAGCCATCTGGATCGTGATTTAAAACTGAGCGTGTTCGGACAGGATAAAGCCATCGATCAACTGGCCTCCAGTATTAAACTCTCTCGCGCCGGATTATCACATCCGGAAAAACCTATTGGTTCATTCCTGTTTAGCGGCCCTACCGGCGTTGGCAAAACCGAAGTCGCCCGCCAGCTGGCTCGTATCATGGGAGTGGAATTAATCCGCTTCGATATGTCCGAATACATGGAATCGCACACTGTATCTCGCCTGATTGGTGCGCCTCCGGGTTATGTCGGTTTTGATCAGGGCGGCTTGCTGACTGAAGCTGTCAGCAAAAATCCGCATGCCGTTCTGCTGCTCGATGAAGTTGAGAAAGCGCATCCTGATCTGTTCAATCTGTTATTACAGATCATGGATCACGGCACGCTGACCGATAATAACGGACGCAAGGCCGATTTCCGTCATATTGTGCTGATCATGACCAGCAATGCCGGCGCCTTTGAAATGCAGCAAAACACTGTCGGCTTTAATCCGCAGCCACGTCAGGGAGCAGATGAAGATGCCCTCAAGCGACTGTTCACACCCGAGTTCCGTAACCGGCTCGATGCCAGCATTGGTTTTGCGCCGCTATCGGAGCAAGCCATCCTGCATGTGGTCGATAAAATGCTTGTGGAACTGGAAACGCAGTTGGAAGACAAAAAGGTTGAACTGGATATCAGTGCATCCGCCAAAACATGGTTAGCGACGCACGGTTATGATCCACTCATGGGCGCACGCCCGATGGCGCGGCTGATTCAGGAGCATATCAAGAAGCCGTTGGCCGACGCCATCCTGTTCGGCGATTTGCAAAAAGGCGGTGTGGCTGTAATTGATTGCGAGGATAATAAACTGGTATTGCGACAACCGGAAACCGCGACTGCATGAGCGGTTTGGAACACAACGACAGCAAAAGACGCAAACCCCGAAAATCCTACACTGATAATGTCTGCCATGCCGACAGCGCCGCCATGCATATCGACATGCAGGCGATTGGCGTCGTCCACAGCAATTATCGCGAACGCTTCGCAACACCCCGTCAGCCCGTTCTTGATATAGCGCAGCCCGCCGAAATTCACCTCAATGCAGGTTTAAATTTCCATCAGGCGTTACAGGATCTGGATGGTTTCTCGCACATCTGGGTGATTTACTGGATGCATTTAAACAAGGGATGGAACCCAACCGTAATGCCACCGAGAGGCCCGAAAATCAGGCGCGGCCTATTTGCTACCCGCGCACCTCATCGGCCCAACAGCATCGGCCTCTCCGCCGTGCCCTTAAAAAGAATCGACGGACGCATACTGCATATCGAAGGCCACGATATGCTAGATGGTACGCCGGTGCTCGATATCAAACCCTACATCCCCTACGCCGACACCATTGCCAAAGCTTCCAGCGGCTGGCTGGATGAGGCAGGATTGTTATCAACAGGAGCTGATGCCCATGACAGATAAGCTGACAGAGACACCGACAGAAAAACGGGTCGCCGCCAATGAAGATCATATCGCTAATGAAGATTTCGGGCTGAATCATTTCGATCAAAGCAGCGAGAACGAAAGTCATGCAGTCGAAACCTCTGAACATATTGATTCATTCTATGCCGACGACCTGTTCGGTGATACAGAACAATCGAATCAGATCGACCAGTCGAATCAGGCCGAACAGAATCAGACACAACAGAATCAGACGGAACAAACAGAACAGACCGGGTACAGTGATTCTGAAGGCAACGCTGATCCATTTAAAACCACATGGGATGAAGGCCGGCTTGAAAAATCCGGTCAGGAAAAGAAAGAGCCGCGTATTCCTCAAGCATCAGAACAAATTGCAAACGGCGATACGCCTGAATCAAGGAATAAGCATGCCCCACAAACAAAGGATAACGGATCAGAGCAAGCAGTTATTACGCCGCAAGCTCCGCCGAAGGTAGAGGCTTCCCCCTCATCGGCCCCTGCCAGGCAAAGCTCAGGAACAAAACCCATCACAATATTTGCCGTAGTGGCCATACTGGCAGCGGCTGTTGCGGCCTGGCTGAACCCCGGCGCAACAAACGATAATAGTGACACTGGCGATGCAACTATCGCGGCATCACCACCAGTATTGGGTGCGGATATTCAAATACAACGTCTGGAAAAACGCATTTCCTCACTGGAGCAGCAAAGCAGCCAGCAGCGTGATGCACTGAACCAGCGAACCGAACATCTACAGCAACAGATTTCTTCTCTGAACGACCAACTGGCCAAACAAGCTGTAACGCAGCGGCCTGCCCCTCATGCCAAAACACCGACGCCCCGGCCCAAACCAGCCCGCTCACATGCATCCACATCACCAATGACTTCCATGCCCACTACCGGGTGGGTGGTTAACCTGGTCTCAGTGGACTCACAGCACTCAGCCGAAAAGGCGCTGAAGCGTTACAAGAAGCAGGGTATTCCGGCTGAAATCTACTCCACGGTGCTCAAGGGGAAAACCTGGTACCGACTCCGCATTGGCGGCTTTGCCAGCAAACAGGAAGCCATAGCTCAAAAAAAATATCTGACCGTAAAACATGGCATTAAAGATGCATGGATTCAAAAGCCATGATGGCCCCTATAGAGACAACAGCGGGCAATAATCTGGAGATAACATGACCCATACCGATAAACCTGATCGCGATAAACCAATCGAAGATATCATGGACTCGAATGACTTATTTGATCTGGACATACCCCTTGATGACGCCGAAAACAACCAAAAGGATGCTCTGACTGCTCCTCGGGATGATGTTCCGAAAGCTGATGTTCCGAAAGCTGACGTTCAGGAGAATGATGGCGTGGATGTTACGAATCCGACTTCGGAACCGGAAACAAGCGAGTTTAATAGTTCACTTCAAAATCTCATCGATGAATTTCCCGATAGCACTCCTCCGGACAGTGAAGAAAAAACATCTACTGAAGAGATGCCTGAAACGACATTAACGGTAGAAAAAGACCTTGAGCATCTGCTTGACCGTAACTCCCAGGACGTTGAAACGGCTGATGAACTATCGGCCCGAGCAACCGGCCTGAATGAAGATGCTGAAAATTCAGTCGCTGTAGAGTCACCTGAACCCGATTCAGCTCAGGCATTGCATGCAACAGAATCAACTTCAGAAAAAAAACCTGAAAAACCCCGTGCCAGCTTGGCCAACAGCATCATGTTCACGCTGGCGCTGATCGCTATCCTGATCGCTGCAGTCGCTGCATGGCTGGGACTGGATAGCTCACAGCATCAATCTAAGCTTGCAACGGCATCTTTAAATCTTGAGCAACAAATCAAAATACTCCAACAACAGCAACAAGTGCAGAATTCAGCACAGAATCAGAAAATTGAAACGCTGGAAAAGCAACTTAATGCATTGACTCAGGTTGTCGCCAATAAAACAACAGCAGAGTGGCGCTCTTCCATCAAACAACAACGTGTATCTGACAGCGCGATAACAAAGACAGTGCGCTCGCAAGCAACAACATTGGAACCGCAACAAACCAACAAACCAGCCACGCTCAAATCCACAATCAGGGTAACCAAACCAGTCGATACTAAAAAAGCGGCCAGGGCAAAGAAAATTTTAATGGCCCCTGCCACCACAGCCAACCCATCAGTTTCCGTCAAGCCTGTTGTGAAATATGCAACTGCACCAACGGAATTATCCAGGTATGAAGTAGCGCCGGGAACTGTGAAGGGATGGGTGGTCAATATATATTCCGTTGGCTCAAAAAGAACTGCTGAAAAAAGAGTCAGACAATTAAAAGCCAAAAATATCGATTCAACCTATGTACGCGTTCAAGTGAAAGGGAAAACATGGTATCGCGTTCGAGCCAGTGGCTTTAAAAATGAAAAGGCTGCTGTCACCTTTGAAAAATTCCTTAAGGAATTCCACGGTATTGATGCCTGGCATAATTATCTGAAATAAAAAAGACCGCCTTTCAATCTGAAAGGCGGTCTTGGTTGACGTGCTTAAGTATTAAATATTTGTGTAGCTTAAGCCTGGCATTCAGCCCGATACAAGCATGGGCTTACTGCGCAGTCTGTGATGCGAGCAAAACAATCATTATTGCCTTCTGCAATCTGAATCGCATGAATCAATTCCGGCTTACGCAGCTTTGCCGCGCCTTTCAGATTCAGTTCTACAGCTTTTGTTGTCAGCTCTTTTTTGGTAATCTTTTTACTACTCATGGGATAAAATACCTCTTAATAAAATTTGCCGAATCATAATTCGGCATTTTTGTAACACAAGTGACCGCAACAACACTGTGCCTTTAATACACAGTAGCCAACCTGACAGTGTGCGATAGATCAGAAACAGACCCCCGGACTCGATTTGCGGGGTCAGAAAGGCAGTTCCTGCAACCGGATCGGAGCACCCCAAAGTCGTGAGATCAGCGATGCATACTGCATCACAGCCGTACTACTCAAAAATTCAATCTCGCCATGTTGATCTGAACATTGCAAATGATCGCGACTCTGCAGCTGCCGGGCCAATTCACGGGCTATGGCATCTCCACTATCAATTATCTCGACCGCTTCACCCACTATCGCCCTGATCTGCGACTGCAAAAACGGGTAGTGCGTACATCCAAGCACCAGCGTATCAACCTTCTGCATTAACAGCGGCTGCAGATAGCGTCGCAACAGGGCTTTTGTCTCCTCACCATCCAGATCACCCATTTCAATACGTTCCACCAGACCGGGCGCCGATTGCACCAAAATACTGGCATGCGTAAAACGATCAATTAACCGGTTGAATTTGGCACTGGCGCAGGTTGCCCGGGTCGCCAGCACCCCAACGACACCGCTGCGACTAAGTTGTACGGCAGGCTTTACAGCAGGCTCCATGCCGATCACCGGACAATCATAACGATGCCGGATATGGGCGACAGATGCCGCAGTTGCCGTATTACAGGCCACCACCATCGCCTTGCACTCCCGCGCTGCAAAATAATCAGCAATCTGCAAACAGCGCGCCAGAATTTCCGACTCGGGCTTACAACCATAAGGCATATATTTCGAGTCAGCGACATAGATAAGTGATTCTGCCGGCAGGGCATGCCGAATCGAAGCAAGTACAGAGAGTCCGCCAACACCGGAATCAAAGACACCGACAGGCTGCTGCATGGTCAAAAGTAAATAGGGTCAGGTCTTGAATGTTGAATCATTTCCCCTCCCACTCCTTAATAATTTTACTAACCAGAGAGTAGTGCACATTCGCATATTCGGCAATTTCGCGCATGGTATATCCATGTTGCCTGTAAGCGGCTGACATCCACGCTCCTCTCGAAGCCTGGCCTGAATCGATATCTTCAAGCTTGCTGCGAACCAACTGCCTCTGTAGCCGGGGGGCTTCACGGTTGAGGGTGGAGTGCTGTTGTGCTTGCTTCAAGAACTCTTCGCATCCCAAAACCTGTGAGCCTTTGGCGTCTGCCAGTGGTGCATCCGCTAGCGAAGCATGCGCAACATAATCCTTATATCTTCGCTGACTACCGCCAAACTGTTCCAGCACCCAGTCGATAGTGGTAAATGCTGCTTTAGGAGAAAGGCCTGCCGTCATTTGATAGCTGCTCCACTTCCAATCAACCACATCTTTCACCATGCCGGCGGCCACAGGGTTTCGAACGATGTAACGACAAAGCTCCAGCAGATGCCCATCTTTCTCAATCAAAATAGCTTTGAATCTTCCCTGGAATACATGCCCAACCCGCCTGTGTGCCCGGTTAAACCGCTGCGTATACACTCCATTAAGCTGTCGCATCCCCCGGCTCAAATTTCCATTGGGTGTTTCAATCATCAGATGATAATGATTGCCCATCAAACACCATGCATGGCAAACCCAGGCAAAGCGATCAACAACATGCGCCAATACATCCAGGAACATGACGCGGTCATCATCAGACAGATAAATATCTTCACGCCCATCTCCGCGAGATGTCACATGATAAACTGCACCGTCATATTCGATTCGTAAGGGGCGAGCCATGCAGTGACTCTAAGCAACACAATTCAACTTTCAAGACCTGACCCTGATGGATCCAAGACCTGACCCTGATGGACAATTCAACTTTCAAGACCTGACCCTGATGGATCTATTGAGTTTTAAATACGGAATGGATGTACGATGTTCCGATTTGATTCATCAGTCAATAAATCGAAGTGTCGCCCAAAACTGGAAAACTGATGGATCAGATTCACGAAGTGTTGCGCGATCACCATTACGGCCAGCGAAGGGAAGAGGCATAGAGCCGCTGGATTCGCTGGTTTATCACAATACAACGGCACACGGCATCCGAAGAATAATCGGAGTCAACCACGGGGTAGTAATAATCCTGTCTGTTCGACAGACTCCTGCACCATGAAAAGCACCCATGATCCCCACGCCTGGCTCAATGAGCACGGCGACTACCTCTATCGCTATGCAATGTCCCGCCTGCATGATGAAGAGCTGGCCCAGGATATGGTTCAGGACACGCTGCTGGCCGGCTGGAAAGGGTTTGATAAATTCGCCGGTAACTCTTCACTGCGCACATGGTTGGTAGGCATCCTGAAACACAAGATCATCGACCATATTCGGCGCGAGATCCGCACCCGGAATCTCAATGAGTCGATTGAATCCGACCCCACCTCGACCTATTTCAATGCTGATGGCAGCTGGAACGAATCGCCTGCAGCCTGGCACGAAAATCCGGAAGGCCTGACCAGTAATCAGGAGTTCAGGCGTGTACTTGAATCATGCATCGCGAAACTACCGGAAAAGCAGCAGATCGTTTTTCGAATGCGCGATGTGGTTGGTGAAGATACGCCCACGGTCTGTAATGCCTGCGAAATTACATCGACCCACCTGCACGTTCTGCTACACAGAGCACGACTGGCGCTGCGCCGCTGTCTGAATCTGCACTGGTTTGGAAAAGGAAACGAGCAATGAAAAAAGCCTGCCATTATGCCAGCCGACTGGCATCCGATAGCCTTGACCGTCCGCTGACCCTTTGGGAACGGATCAGGCTGAAATTGCATTTATCAATGTGCACGAACTGCCAAAATTGTGATAGTAATTTGAAACTGATGCGTCAAATCAATGATTTGATGAGAACCAATGATTACGGACAAATTCGTTTATCAAAACAACAGCAGGCTCATCTACATGAAGCGCTGGACAACGAGGAAACATCGGCGGTGCAGGAGTAGCCGGTTTAACTAACCTTGGCCGGCAGTTCTACGCTCCAGATATGAAATCCTTTGACCCACCCCCGCACCTGGTGCAAGCGGCTGTTTTCTTTGCCCACCTTACGGTCTGAATGGAAATAAACCCTGCCGTTCCCTGCTATGGCTGGAGCGCCGTCTCTGGCGTTATCCCGAGTCAAACGGGTCAGTCCACGACCATCGTGATCGATCAGCCAGATATCCCAGTTCACCCGGCCTGATTGCCTGTCTTTATCAGGATGGTTCAGTGCACGCTGTTTCGCGCGGTTTGAAGTAAAAGCAATCCACTTACCATCCGGACTCCACGTTGGCTGCACATCAATATGATGACCTTCAGTCAGTTGAATCAGCCCTGTGCCATCCACATTCATCATAAACAAATGCCAGTATCGATCTTCCTGCATGGTAAATACCAGCCGTTTACCATCCGGAGACAATGCAGGATTTGTGCCCGATGCCAGTTCCTGTTCGGCGCCATTTTCGCTAATCCGAACCAGATTCGACTGTTTCCCGCGAACCTGCCAGTTATTGAAATCAACACCCATCCGCTTATGAGCTGCCGCCATGGCTCTTTTCGGAGCCAGCCGCAGCCGCACCGCAATCACATTGCCCTCGCCTAGCACAATCGGGCTTCTTATCTCACCATCAAGCCGTTTATAGCGCCTGATCACGCCACCGTTTACCGGCTTTTCCCATAAACCGAGACTGTCAGCCCGATACGACAGAAATGTCACGGTATCGTTACCAAACCATGCTATCGAATCGAGCACCAGAGGGTCATTTTCACTGACCAGATTGACCGGATCACCGTTTTCAATCAAACGCTGCGTCACTACCTGTTTTCGACCTTTTCCGGAAACGACCAGCAGATGCTTTCCATCCGGAGATATGCGGGGGTACATTTCTGATTCTCCCGGTTCCAGCGTGAGCAAACCTGCTGAATCCGTCGAAGTTGAATCAACAGTTGACTCTGCTGAAGATGACGCCGCATCCTGCAGCCAGTCCATTAAATCCTGCGCTTGCAAAGCTGGTATAAAAGCCAGCACTGCTACCGTCAGCCATAAAACCCTGCGCATCATAACAGCCTGCTCATTGCGTTTGTTTGCTCAATTTGTCCGCTTCAGCATTTCGACTTACAACTATTGTAACTTGAGCTGCCAGATATTCCAGCCAGAGGACGTAGAAGT
>CAJXNE010000033.1 GCA_913056285.1 uncultured Zetaproteobacteria bacterium
TCCGAAATGCCATACAAACCAAATGATTACACCCTGCATCCAATGGCAATGTCGGTTCTTGGGTAAACCGTTTCTTGGCAAGCGGATGCGGGTATGGTTTGATTACCAACATGAAGATGTTTTTTGATTTTTTCCCGGTTCTGCTCTTTTTCATTACATACAAGATGTATGATATCTACACGGCTACGGCCGTTCTGATTGTCGCCTGCGCTATCCAGACTTTCGGCCATCGCATCATTAAAGGCAGATTTGAAAACGCCCACCTCATCACACTGATTCTTGTTGCCCTGTTCGGTGGGCTGACGCTTTTTTTACAGGATGATGTGTTCATAAAATGGAAACCGACTGCCATCAACTGGCTGTTTGCCATTGTTTTTATCGGTTCCCGGTTCATTGGTGAAAAGCCGGTCATTGAACGCATGATGGGCGCCAACATCGTGCTTCCTTCCACCGTATGGACAAAACTGAATCTGGCATGGGCGCTGTTCTTCATCGTGCTCGGAGCACTCAATCTATACGTCGCCTTTTCATTCGACACCGACACCTGGGTCAATTTCAAATTATTCGGTCTGATGGGCCTCACCTTCATCTTCATCATCGCTCAAAGCTTTTATCTAATGCCCTATATCAAAGAGAATGAAGCGCCGGATAGTGATTGATGGTCAACAAAAAAGGCTCCGCAGATGCAGAGCCTTTTTGAACAAGATTTGAACCGGAGTTAAATCAGAATGTAAGAGCTTTACGCTTCTGCTGCCTCTGCGACAGATACTTCATCGATCAATTCAATGACTGCCATCGGTGCAGCATCGCCAGCACGGAAACCGGTTTTGATGATGCGCGTATAGCCACCGGCGCGATCCGAACATGCATCCGCCACATCACCAAACAGACGATCCACAATCGGACGATAACGCAATTTAGCCAGAGCCTGGCGACGGGCATGTAAATCGCCGCGCTTGCCAAGCGTGATTAACTTTTCTGTATATGGGCGCAGCGCACGAGCTTTCGCTTCTGTGGTTTCAATGCGACCATGAGTCAGCAATGCAGTCGCCAAATTAGCCATTAGTGCGCGGCGGTGGCCGCTAGCCAGTCCCAGAGAACCATGATGTTTACGATGTCTCATTTATCTTTCCTCTTACCTATCTCAGTCTTCAGCCGGCGCGCTTTCCAGCGGCGCATCTTCAGCAGGAATATCTTCAAGTGGAGCTACCGTATCATCCTGAGGTGGCCAGTTTGGTAAATCCATACCAAGCTCCAATCCCATGTTTTCCAGAACTTCCTTGATTTCGTTCAGTGATTTGCGACCAAAATTAGGCGTACGCAACATTTCCTGCTCACTACGTTGAACCAGATCGCCAACACGGAATACGTCATCAGATTTCAGACAGTTCATCGAACGAACGGACAGGTCAAGATGCTCAATAGGCTGAACCAGAAGCTCTTCAAGTTCCTCGGTCGAGTTATCTTCAACATCAACCACTACAACCTGCGTGAAATCGACAAACACAGCCAGTTGCTGTTCAATAATCCTGGCCGCTTCATTAATCGCTTCCTGCGGCGCAATGGAGCCATTTGTTTCAACTTCCATGATCAGCTTGTCATAGTCGGTACGCTGACCCACACGAGCTGATTCCACACGTATCGCCACGCTGACAATGGGAGAAAATGAGGCATCCACCAGCAAAGAACCGACTGCGCGGTCTTCAACTACACGCTCACTGGCTGCATCATAACCGCGGCCTTTTTCAACTGTGGCTTCAAATTTCAGGTGGCCATCATCATTCTGATGTGCCAGAACCAATTCGGGATTCAGCAGCATTAAGCCAGCCGGACATTTGATATCCGCCGCTGTGATGACTGCAGCGCCTTGAACATCCAGTGAAATACTCGCAGCTTCATCGCCTTCCATGCAAATATCGAGTTCCTTCAATGTCAGGATCATATCCATGACATCTTCGCGAACACCTTTGATGGTATCGTATTCATGCGAAACACCATCAAAAGCAACCGATGTAACCGCTGCCCCTGGCAGCGATGACAACAGCATGCGACGCAGGCTATTACCAAATGTAGTGCCATAACCACGCTCAAGCGGCTCAAACACAATCTTGGCAGAACGTCCGGCAATTTTCTCTTCAACGCTGATGTTACGCGGTCTAATCAAATGCATGAAATGATCCTCGGGGTTATCTTGGATAAACTTACTTGGAATAAAGTTCAACAATCAGTTGTTCGCGGATACCCGAATCCAACTGATCACGTGCTGGCATTTCACGATAAACGCCCTGGCGACTGAGCAAATCCACATCCATCCACTCGGCGGTACCGCGTGAACCGGCAGCTTCAGTCGCTGCATTGATGCGCAGGTGCTCCTTGGCGCCATCAACAAGCTCCAGACGAGCTCCGACGTGAACACGCAATGATGGAATATTGGCAATTTTACCATCCACCTTCACCAGCTTGTGGCGAACAATCTGACGTGCTTCCGTACGTGACGAAGCCAGACCCATGCGGTATACCACATTGTCCAGACGCGATTCAATCAACTGTAGAAGATTCAAGCCGGTGACGCCCTGCATACGGTCGGCATCCTGAAAGTAGCTCAGGAACTGCTTTTCCTGCAAACCATAGATACGTTTGACCTTCTGCTTCTCGCGCAACTGCAGACCATAGTCGGAGACTTTGCTGCGACGGTTCTGACCATGCATACCAGGCGCATACGGACGGCGTTCAATCGGACATTTGTCCGAATAGCATTTGCTGCCCTTGATATAAAGCTTTTCGCCTTCGCGTCGACACAAGCGACACTTGGCTTCCAAATAACGTGCCATCTAATAAACTCCTAAACGCGGCGCCGCTTCGGCGGGCGGCATCCATTATGCGGGATCGGGGTGACATCACGGATCGAGGTCACGTTTATACCTACTGCGGCAATGGCGCGCAGAGCGGATTCACGTCCACTACCCGGGCCACGAACCAGCACTGAACAGTTCTTGACGCCATGATCCATAGCCTTGCGAGCTGCTTCTTCAGCCGCAACCTGTGCAGCGAACGGCGTGCTCTTGCGCGAACCTTTAAAGCCTGAAGCACCACTGGTTGCCCAGCAGATTGCATTTCCGGCATCATCGGTGAATGTGATAATTGTATTATTGAAGCTTGCTTTGACGTGTGCAACAGCATTTGCAACATTCTTGCGAACGCGTTTCTTACCGCCAGTAGCTCTTTTCGGTGCAGCCATGCCTTATCCCCTACTTCTTCTTGCCCGCAACAGTACGACGCGGACCTTTGCGTGTGCGGGCATTTGTTTTACTACGCTGACCACGAACCGGCAAACCTCTGCGATGGCGCAAGCCACGGTAGGTACCGAGATCGGTCAAACGCTTGATGTTCATGGTCACTTCACGACGCAGATCACCTTCAACATTATAATCAGTATCGATAATGCCGCGAATCTTGTCGACTTCAGTATCGCTCAAATCTTTTACGCGAATGCTTCCATCAATGCCTGCACTGGCAAGAATCTTCTGAGATGAGGTCAGACCAATACCGAAGATATAGGTCAGCGCCACTTCAACGCGTTTCTGAGTCGGAATATTTACACCGGATATACGAGCCACTTATTCTCTCCTTAACCCTGACGCTGTTTATGTCGCGGGTTTTCGCAAATAATACGAACCACACCCTTGCGACGAATCACACGGCATTTGTTACACAATTTTTTTACTGATGCACGGACTTTCACGCCTGCACCTCCTGCAATCTCTTGAATAACAAAATGACAAATTCTATCATATTGTTATTCATTCGTTGGATTTTCTCAACGCGACATACGTCGCTATGCATCGGAATACCGACAACTATTCTTTGTATCTATTTTTCGCGATAACTGATGCGTCCACGTGACAAATCATACGGTGAGATTTCTACCGTTACCTTGTCGCCTGGAAGGATGCGAATATAATACTTACGCATTTTTCCTGAAATCGTACACAACAACTCGTGATCGTTTTCCAGCTTCACTTTAAACATGGCATTGGGAAGCTTTTCAACCACTTCACCGGACATCTCAATAATATCTTCTTTTGCCATCTCTACTCGCTTACCGCCTCTTTCAATGCAGCAAACACTGCATCCATTTTTCCGCCTGCATCAAGTTTGAAAAAACCTTTCTGGTGTTGATAAAAATCAAGCAAAGGCGCGGTTTGTTCGCGATATACTTCCAAACGGTGGGCAATCACATCTTCGCGATCATCATCCCGCTGGTAGAGCTCTCCGCCGCAACGATCACACCACCCTGATTTAAGGGGCGGCGAATACTGCCTATGAAATCCAAAACCGCAAGCCCTGCAAATCAGCCTGCCAGACAATCGATTTATCAGGTTTTCTTCCGGGGCATCCATGAACACAATCCGGTCAATTTTCAGCGCATGTTGACTCAGCATGACATCAAGCGCTCTGGCCTGTGCAACATTGCGCGGAAAGCCATCAAGTAGAAAGCCTTTCCCATCCTCAGCGATAATCCGGTCTTCAATCATGGACACAACAACTGTATCGGGAACCAGCTTACCCGCATCCATAAAGGATTTAGCCCTGATTCCGGCTTCGGTCTGATCACGCACGGCAGCGCGTAGTATATCACCCATAGCCAAATGCGATAAACCATATTCAGAAGAAATCTTCTCGCCCTGCGTGCCCTTGCCGACACCCGGAGGGCCGAATAAAATCAAATTCATCAGGTGTTCATTTCTTGCCGGTTTTCAGACGGGCTTTCTTCATCAAGCCCTCATACTGATGACTCATCAGATGCGACTGAATCTGACCCATGGTATCCATGGTCACGACCACAACAATCAACAATGAAGTACCGCCGAAATAGAACGGCACGGATAATTCTGAAATCAACCACTGCGGCAACAGGCACACCAGACTGACATAGGCTGCACCAACCACGGTAATGCGGGTCAACACGTTGTCGACATAATCAGCCGTCTTCTGACCTGGACGGATGCCGGGAATAAATCCGCCGTTTTTCTTCAAATTGTCTGCTGTGTCTTTCGGATTAAATACAATCGCCGTGTAGAAAAAGCAAAAGAACACAATCAGCGCTGTAAACAGGGTCATGTATAACCATGCGCCTGGAGACAGGATGGCAGATAAATCACCCAGCCAGCTAAAGCCGTCAACGCCTTTGGTAAACTGCGCAAATGTAGCAGGCAACAGAATCAATGAAGATGCAAAGATCGGCGGAATGACGCCGGCAGTATTGACCTTCAGGGGAAGAAACGATGACTTGCCGCCATACATGCGGTTGCCTACTTGCCGCTTGGCGTACTGAATCGGAATACGGCGTTGGGCGCGTTCAAACCACACCACGGCAGCAGTCACAACCAGCGTCATGGCAAAAAGAAGTAATACTACAAACGGTGAATATTCACCGGTGCGCGCCAGCTCCAGCGTACCACCAACAGCCTTGGGCAGTCCGGCGGCAATGCCGGCGAAAATAATCAGCGAAATACCGTTACCGATACCGCGCTCGGTGATCTGCTCACCAACCCACATCAGGAATACGGTGCCTGCAACCAGCGTCACCACGGTCATGGCGCGGAATGCCAGGCCCGGGTCAATCACAACCGATTGACCGCCGACAGAAAATGATTCCAGACCAATAGAAATACCGATGCCCTGAAACAGAGCCAGAACGACAGTGCCATAGCGGGTGTATTCGGTAATCTTGCGACGCCCGGCTTCACCCTCTTTCTTGAGTTGTTCCAGCTTGGGAGACACTACTGTCATCAACTGAATAATAATCGCGGCAGAAATGTACGGCATGATACCGAGCGCAAAAATGGTCAAGCGCGATAAAGCGCCACCGGAGAACATATCAAACATGCCCAGCAATGAGCCATGCGCCTGGTTAAAAAACTGTGCCAGAATACCGGCATCAATACCCGGAACCGGAATATGCGCACCGATACGAAAGACAATCAGCATCGCCAGCGTAAACAATATCCGGTTTTTCAGCTCCGGAATCTTGCCGATATCGCCGAAACCACCTAGTGCACCAGTTTGTGGCATTACTTATGCCTCAGCCGAAGTCAGATTAAGTGTACCGCCGGCAGCCGATACTTTCGCAGCAGCTTGTGCAGAGGCCGCTGTAACGGACACCGTCAATTTACTGGTTTTCAGTTCGCCATTGGCCAGCAATTTAATGCGGTCAACCGCACTACGCACCAACCCTGCTTCATACAAGGCAGCAGCATCTACAACTGCACCATCTTCAAATTTATTCAGACTATCCAGATTCACAACCTGAGAATCGTTGTCCTTGCGCGGTGTAAATCCACGCTTGGGCACACGACGAATCAACGGCATCTGGCCGCCTTCGAATCCACGCGCAACTTTACCACCGGAACGGGATTTCTGACCCTTATGACCGCGACCACCGGTTTTACCGTTGCCAGTGGCAATGCCCTGTCCCTTGCGTTTGCGTGACGGGCGTGAACCGGCGTCTGCATTCAGTTCATTCAATTTCATCGTTTACTCTCCAGCCTCGATACGAACGAGATGACTGATTTTATTCACCATACCACGAACAGACGGCGTATCTTCCAGTTCAACCACCTGATGCATGCGACGCAGCCCCAGTCCTGTCAGCGTGGCACGCTGATCTTTGGCATAACCGATGCCGCTCCTGATCTGACGGACGCGAATTGTTGCTTTGCTAGCCATACGAATACTCCTGATTACGCGGATTTGCCGCGACGGGCGGCAATCTGCTCCGGGCTTTCCAGCGACTTCAAACCGTTAAATGTGGCACGAACGGTATTAATTGCATTGCGGGAGCCCTGTGATTTGGTCAATACATCCTTAACACCGACAGCATCAAGAACAGCGCGAACAGCAGAATTGGCAATAACGCCGGTACCTTCTGAGGCGGGCTTGATCATAATGCGGCTGGCATCCTGAATGCCGGTTACCTGATAGTGAATCGTATTCCCCTTGCGAGGCACATGAATCAAAGACTTCTTGGCAATATCACAGGCTTTACGAATTGCCTCAGGCACTTCTTTCGCCTTGGCGTGGCCGAAGCCAACATGACCATTACCATCACCCACTACCATCAAAGCCGAAAAGCTCATACGACGACCGCCTGATGTCGTCTTGGCGATACGGTTAATGGTGATCAGTTTCTCTGTCAGGTCCAATTCATCTGCGTTGATCATCTATATACTCCTAAAACTTCAGGCCACCGGCGCGAGCGCCTTCAGCCAATGCCTGTACGCGACCGTGATAGGCAAAACCACCACGATCAAATGCCACTTCGCTAACGCCAGCTTCTGCTGCACGCGCAGCAATCAGTTTACCAACTTCTTCAGCACCGGCCTTGTTACCGCCATTCTTGATGCTTTCATCAAGGCTGGATGCAGCAGCCAGCGTCGTGCCACTGGCATCATCGATCACCTGCGCATACACATGGCGAGCCGAGCGAAAAATACTCAGACGCAAACGTCCGGTTGCTTTAACACGGGAGCGAACTTTGCGGGCGCGACGTACAGCACCATTGCTTTCATAACGTTTAACAGCCATTTCCTACTCCTGTCCTTAAGCCTTCTTGCCTTCTTTCATCGCCACGTATTCATCCACGTAGCGTACGCCCTTGCCTTTATATGGCTCTGGCGGACGGAAAGCACGAATTTCGGCGGCCACCTGGCCAACCCTCTGTTTATCAATACCGCTAACAGTGATAATGCTTTTATCAACGGCTGCATCGACACCTTCAGGCAATGCATATTCAACCGGATGCGAGAAACCCAGTGACAGGTTCAGTTTTTTACCCTGCGCCTGTGCGCGATAGCCCACGCCGCGCAGTTCCAGCTTCTTCTCGAAGCCTTTGGTGACGCCAATAACATTACTGGCCACCAGCGCACGCACCAGACCATAAAATGATTTGGTTTTCTTGGTTCCCATATCAGAGCACAGCACGGAAAGCACATTGCCTTCCTGTTCTACCGTGATGTTCGGAAATAATGGCGATGTGAGTTCGCCCTTGCTACCTTTGATGGTGATGGAATCAGCAGCAATGCGAGCCTCAACACCAGCGGGGAGCGTAATAGGTTGTTTACCAATACGTGACATATCTACCTCAAAAGACCGTGCACAGCACTTCGCCGCCGACATGGGCTGCGCGTGCTTTTTTATCAGTCATAATGCCCTGTGATGTGCTGATCATGGCAACGCCATAACCATTCTTGACGCGCGGCAGTTCATCAGCAGACACATAAACGCGACGGCCGGACTTGGAGATACGGGTGATCTCCTGAATAATAGCCTTGCCCTCATCATCATAACGCAGTGTCAAACGCAGGAAGCGATGACCTTTATGATTATACGCTTTCACAGCTGCGATATAACCTTCTGCTTTCAATAATTCAGCCATGGACAGCAATACATTACTGGCCGGCAGTTCAATTCTCTCAATTCCAGCCTGCTGCGCGTTACGAATACGGGTCAGCATATCGGCAATTCGATCCATCATCATTGTTCTATCTCCTCACCAGCTCGACTTGACCATGCCGGGAATCTCACCGGCAAGGGCGTGCTTGCGCAGGCAGATACGACACATACCCAGCTTGCGATAGACAGAATGCGGGCGACCGCAAAGCTGACAACGCGTATAAGCGCGAACTTTGAATTTTGGTTTGCGATTGCATTTAACAATCATTCTCTTGGAAGCCATGTGCTGTCCTCTTACTTACGGAACGGCATGCTGAATTGCTTCAACAAAGCGCGTCCTTCATCATTGGTATTGGCGGTGGTGCAGATGGTGATATCCATGCCACGCACTTTATCCACTTTATCAAATTCGATTTCAGGGAAGATGATCTGTTCCTTGATACCGAGCGTGAAATTGCCACGGCCATCAAACGATTTGGGCGATACGCCCTTGAAATCGCGAATACGCGGCAAAGCGATATTGATCAGACGATCCAGGAATTCCCACATCTGGTCACCACGCAACGTTACCCGGCATCCAACCGGCATACCGTCGCGCAACTTAAAGTTGGCGATCGATTTGCGGGCGCGGGTAATGACCGGCTTCTGGCCGGTAATTGCAGTCATATCAGTCAGCGCGCCTTCAATCAGCTTGGAATTCTGGGATGCTTCGCCGCACCCCATGTTCACTACGATTTTGGAAATCGCAGGAACCTGCATCGGGTTAGCGTAGCTGAACTCTTTGGTCAGAGCCGGGGTTACTGTCTCTTTATATATTTCTTTCAAACGAGCCATTATCGATTATCTCCTAGCTATCCAGCACTTCGCCGCATGAACGGCAGGTGCGCACCTTGCGATCGTCTTCCAGCGTTTTGACACCGAGACGCACGCCGGTTTTGCACTTGGCGCAGAAGTACTGCACATTGGAAATATTCAGCGGTGCTTCTTTTTCTATAATGCCACCGGAGCTATGCTCGGTCTGGCGGGTGTGGCGCTTGATCATATTGACCTTGGACACCAGCACGCTGCCATCTGCTCTCAATACCTTGATCACTTTGCCGCGTGCGCCTTTATCACGCCCGGCAATCACAACCACTTCATCATCTCTGCGAATTCTGGTTTTCACCATCGTAGTCATATCTCTTATCCTATCTTACAATACTTCAGGTGCGAGGGAGACAATCTTCATGTATCCCTTGTTACGCAGTTCGCGTGTCACCGGGCCAAAAATACGGGTGCCCAGCGGCTCATTCTGCTTGGATAGCAGTACGGCTGCATTTTCATCAAAGCGAATGGATGAACCGTCTGTACGACGGAATTCCTTGGCGGTACGTACCACAACAGCACGCTGCACTTCACCTTTTTTCACTTTACCATTCGGCATGGCTTCTTTAACAGCCACCACGATCACGTCGCCAACGCGGGCATAGCGGCGCTTGGAGCCGCCCAACACCTTCAGGCATTTGACGCGACGGGCGCCGGAGTTATCTGCAACTTGCAGTACGGATTCTGTCTGAATCATGCTTTAATCTCCCGTCTACAGCTGTTCAGCGCGAGTCAGCACAGTTTCCATCACCCAACGCTTGCGGCGGGAAATCGGAGCTGACTCAATGATGCGGACTGTGTCACCAATATTGCAGGTGTTTTCAGCATCATGTGCCATGTATTTTTTATGCGAACGGATAGTCTTGCGATAACGGGGATGCAAATATTTACGCTCCACCTGTACAATCACAGTCTGTTCTGCCTTATTGCTTACCACGACACCTTCGAGTGTGCGCTTGTTACTTGTTGCTTCGGACATTTCTCTATCGCTCCTTAGCTGCGCTCAGCCAGAATGGTTTTGATACGAGCGATTTCGCGACGTACCTGGCCAACACGGGCCGTGTTATTCAACTGCATGGTGGCTCTCTGAAAACGCAGCTTCATGTGCTCTGCGGCCAGTTCATCCATGCGCTCGTTCAGATCGGCTGCATCCATGCCGCGCAGATCTTTTGCATTTTTGATATCACTCATCGTCCTACTCCACGCACAACAAACTTGGTGCGAATCGGCAATTTGGCTGCTGCAAGTTCCAGCGCGCCGCGTGCAGTCTCTTCGTCAACACCGTCCATTTCATACAGGATCCGACCGGCTTTAACAGCCGCAACCCAGAATTCCGGCGAGCCTTTACCTTTACCCATTCGGACTTCAGCTGGCTTCTTGGATACCGGCAGATCCGGAAACATGCGGATCCAGATGCGACCCTGACGCTTGATATGACGGGTCATGGTGATACGTGCCGCTTCAATCTGACGAGCGGTAATCCGCCCTGGCTCCATTGCCTTCAGGCCATACTGGCCAAAGTTCAGACTGGCACCACGTGGGCTCTTGCCACGAATACGCTGAAGCTCTTTGTGATGCTTACGCCAGCGGATTTTCTTAGGTTGTAACATGGTAAATAATCCTCTTAAACGTACTTATGCGTTGGTGGTTTCTTCAGTATCGCCCAGCTTGATGCCGTTAAATACCCAAACCTTGATACCAATAATACCATAAGTGGTATTGGCTTCTGCAAAACCGTAATCAACATCGGCGCGCAATGTATGCAACGGCACACGACCTTCGCGATACCATTCGGTACGGGCAATTTCAGCACCGCCCAGACGACCGGCGCAATTAATACGAACACCCTTGGCGCCCATACGCAGTGCGCTCTGAACTGCACGCTTCATGGCGCGACGAAATGCCACACGGCGTTCCAGCTGGAAGGCAACATTTTCGGCCACCAACTGTGCTTCAGCTTCAGGCCGACGCACTTCAACAATGAACACCTGCACTTCACGACCAAACTTGCGAACCAGTTCACCGCGAACTGCATCAATCTCGGCACCCTTCTTACCAATCACCACGCCGGGGCGTGAGGTATGGACGGTGACTTTGATTTTATCTGCCGGACGTTCGATAACAATGCGGGATACGCCGGCATGCTTCAAACGGGCTTTAACATAGCGACGCAGTTTGATGTCTTCACGTAGCTGATCGCCAAAATTCTTGTCGCTGGCATACCATACTGATTCCCAACCACGGGTAACACCAACACGGAATCCAATCGGATTTACTTTCTGTCCCATTGATATACCCCTTTAACTACGTTCACTGACAGCAACTGTCAGGTGAGAATGACGGTGAAAACGCTGACGCATACGGCCCATGCCTTTCGGGCGGTAACGCTTGAGCGTCATGCCGGCGTCTGCCGTAGCAGTAGATACAAACAATGCATCCACATCAAGACCATGATTCTGCTCGGCATTGGCAATGGCTGACTTCAACACTTTTTCATACAAACGGGCTGACTTGGTTGGCGACAGGGCCAACACGGCCAGAGCGCGGTCTACATTCAGGCCACGGATGGCATTGGCCATCAGACGCGCCTTCTGCGGGCTGATGCGGCTGTTTTTATGCAGCGCACGTACTTGATCAGACATGCTTCTTACCTCTTCCTGGCCTTTTTATCTGCACCATGACCGTAGTAGGTGCGGGTAGGCGAAAATTCGCCCAGTTTGTGACCAACCATATTCTCGGTGACGAACACCGGGATAAACTTGTGACCGTTATGAACGGCAAAGTTCATGCCCACGAAATCAGGTGCTATCGTGGAACGCCGAGACCATGTTTTAATCACACTGCGCTTCTCAGAAGCCTGCGCCGAATCGACTTTCTTTTGCAGGGACGCTTCAATGTAAGGGCCTTTTTTTAATGAACGAGCCATCTCTTACCTCACTTCTGGTTGCGGCGGCGAATAATATCACGGTTCGACGCCTTGTTCTTAGCACGGGTCTTGTGACCCTTGGTTGGTACGCCCCACGGGGTTACCGGATGACGACCACCGGATGTACGGCCTTCACCACCACCATGCGGGTGATCTACCGGGTTCATCACGACGCCGCGCACATTCGGGCGAACGCCCAACCAGCGTGAGCGACCGGCCTTGCCTACCTTACGGTTGGAGTGGTCGGCATTGGCCAACACACCAATCGTAGCCAGACAACGGATGTCCACACGACGAAACTCGCCGGATGGCATCTTCAGGATGGCTTTACCACCTTCTTTACCCATCAGCTGAATGGAAGCGCCGGCACTGCGAGCCATCTGGCCGCCTTTGCCGGGTTTCATCTCGATGTTGTGCAACTGGGTACCGACACGAATGTTGGCCAGCGGCAAGGTACAGCCCGGACGAATTTCTGCATCCGGCCCTGAACTGACGATATCGCCAGGACGCAAACCCTGCGGCGCAAGGATATAACGCTTATCACCATTCTCGAAAACCACCAGCGCCAGATGTGCTGTGCGGTTGGGATCGTATTCGAGGCGCGCAACCTTACCTTCGATGCCGAAATTGTCACGCTTGAAATCGACCATGCGATATAAACGTTTATGACCGCCACCGCGATGGAAGGATGTGACACGCCCATTGTTGTTACGACCGCCGGATTTGGTTAATCCCTTGGTCAGGCTTTTTTCCGGTGCGCCCTTGTGCAGCCCTTCATTGACTACACCAACGCGACCGCGATTGCCGTTGCTGGTTGGTTTTAATGCCTTCAATGCCATTGTTTATACCTCTTCCGCCATATCCAGCGATTCGCCTTCAGCCAGACGCACGACAGCCTTGCGATAACCTGAACGGGTACCGGTATTGGCGCCGCGACGTTTCGGCTTGGTCGGCATATTGATGACCTGCACCTTTTCCACATTCACTTCAAAGATCGCCTCGACTGCAGCCTTGACCTGAGTCTTGGTGGCAGTACGGGCAACGCGGAATGTGTACTGATTGGCTGCGCCGGTACCGGTATAGCTTTTTTCAGTAATCACCGGCTGACGCAGGATGTTAAAATGGTTTATGTTTGCAGTTGTCTCAGCACTCATGACAAACGCTCCTCAAGCTTATCTACCGCAGCCTCAGTCAAAATCACATGCTTGCTCTTGAGCAGATTATGCAGATTAATCTGACCATCCAGAATAACGCTGGTGTTCGGCACATTGCGGCTCGACAATTCAACATTGCTGTTGGACTCAGCCAGCACGAATAAGCCGGTTGGCGTATTCAGTGCAGCCTGCACTGCTGCAAAACCCTTCGTCTTGACCTCTGCCAGTTCGAGCTTATTGATGACCGTTACTTTGCCCTGACGTACGCAATCAGACAGTACCAGACACAAGGCGCGGCGACGTTCTTTTTTATTGATCCGGGAATCGAAGCTGGTGTTGGCATTCGGGCCATGAGCAGTGCCGCCATGACGCATCTGGGCAGCACGGGTTGACCCCTGGCGGGCGCGACCGGTGCCTTTCTGTTTAAACGGTTTTTTGCCGCCGCCGGATACCTGAGCCACAGTCTTCACTGCTGAGGTACCACCACGTTGAGCCGAAGCCAACGCAGCATAAACACGATGCACGAAGCCTTCATCCGAATCCAGACCGAATACAGCCGGATTCAATTCTCGCGTACCTACTTCTTTGTTGCTTTGATCGACAATTGAAATCGATGACATATTACGCTCCCTTCACAGCAGGATGCAGTTCAACCAGTCCGTTTTTCGAACCGGGAACAGCGCCTCTGACCAGAATGCGATTCTGTTCTTCGTCAACACGCACTACTTCTATATTCTGAGTGGTAATGCGCTTGTTGCCGTAATGACCCGGCATCTTCTTGCCCGGAAACACGCGGCCAGGCCACTGACACTGACCGGTAGAGCCCATCTGACGATGCACTTTTTCAGCACCGTGGGTAGCGCGGCCACCAGCGAAATCATAACGCTTCATGACGCCTGCAAAACCGCGACCCTTGGAGGCGCCAGCGATATCGAGTTTCTGACCGACTTCAAACAGGCCCGCCTTTAATTCCTGA
>CAJXNE010000034.1 GCA_913056285.1 uncultured Zetaproteobacteria bacterium
GTAGAGATTAGTAAAACAATTGCGATTATCTTAATCAAACTATCAAGTGCGTTATATTTTCCAATTGACAATATTCCAACACAGACTGCAAACAAAAGTATTACTGTCCATTCTCCAAGAAAATCAATTCCAAAAAGATTCTCAAAAAATCCTGCCGTGACAAACCCTACAGCTGCCGGTTTTCCGTGTTTACGCGCCAGACGCCCTGCTGCCAATCCCACCACGCCTGCATGCCAGCGTGTATCATACACCGCCAGCACATCCGCATCGCCCAAAGCCAGTTCAGCCTGTTTGAATACCTCGGCCTCCACCGTGCGCCGCTGTTTATTCACTTCATCCAGTTCTCTGGCCAGCGCCATGGCTTCATCGGCATCGCGGGTGGATAACAAGCGCATGGCCGATTCACCATGCTGCAAGCGACCGGCTGCATTGATTCTGGGGGCCAGATAAAAACCGATGGTTTCAGCTGTTACTGCTTTTTTTATTTTGGCCACGTTCAGCAATGCCTGCATGCCCGTGGACGGCTTTGTATTTAATCGCTGCAAACCGTGGTAGACCAGAATCCGGTTGACACCGACAATATCCATCACATCGGCAATGGTCGCCACAGCGACCCGGTCCAGCAGCTCGCGCAAATCGAATGCCGGACGCGCATTCGCTTCGGTCAGTTTTTTCCACACCGCCATCAACAGGAAGAAGGCCACCCCGGTTCCACATAATTTGCGCTCGGCAAAACCACAATCGGCCCGGGCCGGATTAAGCAGCGCAAATGCATTCGGCAAGGTTTTCTCAGGCAAATGATGATCGCTGACAATCAAATCGAATCCGTGTGTTTTCGCTTCCGCACAGGCATCAAAACAGGTGGTTCCGGTATCGACGCTAATACCCAGCTTCACACCTGCTGCCACAGCTTCACTTACCGGTTCCACACCGATCCCGTGACCATCATCCGAGCGGTGCGGAATCGACTGCGACACATTTGCGCCGGTCGCCAGCAAGGCTTCCAACAGAATCGCCGTACCATTGACACCGTCAGCATCGAAATCACCGAAAATATGAATTTTCTCACCGTTTGAAATCGCCGCCGCCACGCGCGCCGCCGCCTTTTCCATATCCTGCATACCGAACGGATCGGGCAAATCTGCCAACCGTGGCGCAAAAAACAGGTCGGCCTCTGTTAAGCCCCGGGCCGCCAACAAGGCGTTCCATGCCGTAGCCGGATCATCGGCCACCAGCGGATCGTTCAGCCATGTCAGTATGCGCCCTTTTACTGTTTTTCCTTCTGGTAACATCGTTGACGACGCTTTCATGACATTACACTGCGGAGTGATGTGAATAGCGTCCCTTCCGGTTTCGGCGATTTTGGCTTCCACCGAGCCTTGCCCAGTGCCGGCAGCCATGATTTTGTCAGCAGAACGGCTTCTCCATCTCCGGCCAGGACAATACGTTTGGGCAATGGCATCCCCTGTTTTACCACCTCAGCCAATTGCTCGGGTTCGGTGATAGTTACCCCGGCATCCTGGCCATCCACGATCGATTGCAAAAACGGATTGCGCGTGGCGACTGCCAACTGCGTTGCATGAGATTCAATATCCTCATCTATAGGCGACCAAAGCCAGATGCCACTTACATCCGGCTCGCCCCGATCATGTCTGGCGATGGACGGATGCTGAAACAGCAGCATCTGAATTTCGGATAATAAACGATTCAGGCGCAAACCATCCTCACCCTCGTGGCTGGTATCCGGCAATAGCTGGCCGGAAATTGCGCCAAAGCCCTGAGGATAGGCTGCAATGGGTTCCCGACAGGCCAGCAGCAGCGCCGCACCGACAGCAAGCAGTTGCATGCCCTCTTCGGCCAATAAGGGATTAAGCGTTGCACACAAATAATCCGCATCTTCAGCCGCCCAGCTAAACTGCCCCTCCGGCATGACCCGCACAGCCGTGCGCACCAGTTGGGCATGATAGGGGGAAGCCACCCAGTACTGGGACGCATCCTCCGGCAGTGCATTACAGTGTTGCGCCAGCAACGCCGCAGGCGGGATACCGCACAAAGCCGCATACCAGCCCAGCGGATTTCTCGTAGCACAATCGAACCAGCGCTGCCTGTAAGATGACAACTGCTTCTCCCATAAAAGCAGATCAGGATGGAGCGAAACTCCATCCTGATGCTGAATCAACGCCTGACTAACAATCAGTGTACTGCTCACGCGATAATCACGACTCCAGGGTGCGACGAACCGCATCTTCAGTAGCATCAATGGTTACCGGAGTTGGAATGCCCTGCATGGCGGTGTCCGGGTCTTTCAGACCATTGCCGGTCAGGGTGCAAACGATGCTTGCGCCCGGCTGAAAATAACCGGCTTTGTTGAGCTTGATCACGCCGGCAACCGAGGCTGCTGAAGCAGGCTCGCAGAATACGCCCTCCATTGAAGCCAGCATATCATAGGCCTGCAGAATTTCTTCATCGGTGACCGCATCAATGCGCCCGCCTGATTCATCGCGGGCAGCTTCCGCCTGCTTCCATGAAGCCGGCTTGCCGATGCGAATGGCTGTGGCCACGGTTTCCGGATTTTCCACCGGCGCGCCATTGACAATCGGGGCGGCTCCGGCGGCCTGAAAACCAATCATTTTAGGCAAGGACTTGCTGATACGTTTCTCGTGATATTCCTTATAGCCCATCCAGTAAGCAGTAATATTACCTGCATTACCTACCGGAAGCGCGTGATAATCCGGTGTAAAACCGAGTTCATCGACAATTTCAAAGGATGCAGTTTTCTGGCCCTGAATGCGATACGGATTGACTGAGTTCACCAGTGTAATCGAACCGTCAGCGGAAATTTCGCGTACCAGCTCCAGTGCATCATCGAAATTGCCGCGAATCTGAATGACTTTAGCGCCATAACGCATGCCCTGGCTCATCTTGCCCAGCGCGATCTTGCCATCGGGAATCAGCACATAAGCATCCATACCGCAATTGGCAGCATAAGCTGCTGCAGATGCCGAGGTATTACCGGTGGAAGCACAAATGATTTTACGCGAGCCGGCGTTATAAGCCTGCGTTACCGCCATGGTCATACCACGATCCTTGAACGAGCCGGTCGGATTCAAACCTTCGAACTTGAGGAATAGCTTCAATTCCGGGTTGATAGCATTGCGCAGATTCAGTGATTCATGCAGCGGGGTATTCCCTTCATACAGGGTAATGACCGAATCATCCTTGCCTATCGGCAAAAAAGCGCGGTATCGATTAATAATTCCTTCGTATCTTGGCATGATGGCTTCCTTATTACGCGACTGACGATTCTTTACGCAGAATCAGCACTTCTTCTTCGACAGCATTCAGCCCGATAATACGGCTAATCGCGGCCTGTAAATTTCCTTCAGTTGTTGCATGTGTCAGCATCACCACCGGTACGCTATTGGCCGATGAACGCTCTTTCTGGCTCATCGCTTCCAGGCTAATGCGATGATCAGCCAGAATGGATGTGACCGATGCAATCACGCCCGGCTGATCCTGAACCATCAGGCGCAGATAATATTCACATTCAATATCCGCCACTGGCAATGTTTCCAGATTACGGCGCTCTGCTTCCACAAATCCCATCGGCGGCGCCAGATGCTCTACCCCATCCGGCACCACGCGTGCAATATCCATGATGTCGGCTACGACAGCGGATGCGGTCGGACGCTCGCCTGCACCGCGACCGAAATACATCGTGTGCTCGACAAAGTCACCGGATACCTGCACGGCATTATAGGAATCGGACACCTGTGCCAGTTGCGAATGAACAGGCACCAGAGTTGGATGCACGCGCATCTCGACCTGTTCAACCTGGCCATCGCCGTGTGGTTTGGCGATGCCGAGTAATTTGATGCGATATCCCAGTTCGGCAGCCGATTCAATATCACCTGCGGTAATGTTGCTGATGCCTTCGGTAAATACATCATCGAATTTGATTTTCGAGCCGTAAGCCATGGCCGCCAGAATGGATAATTTGTGGGCCGTATCAATGCCTTCGACATCAAAAGTAGGATCTGCTTCGGCATAGCCCAGTTGCTGCGCTTTTTTCAACACATCGGCGTAATCAGCTCCCTCATTCTCCATCTTGGTCAAAATGAAATTACAGGTTCCATTCAGGATGCCATAGACCGATTCCACTGCATTGGCCGCGCAACCTTCACGCAGCGCCTTCAGGCAAGGAATGCCGCCGCCCACAGCGGCCTCGAAACCCACTGCCACATTTTTTTCAGCAGCCAGTGCAAATAATTCCTCACCATGCTTGGCTATCAGGGCTTTATTGGCCGTTACAGCATGTTTACCATGTGCCAGCGCAGTCGCCACAAAGGTACGGGCAGGCTCATAGCCGCCGATCAACTCAACCACCAAATCGATATCATCCGCAGTGACCATAGCATTGGCATCATCGGTGAGGCGCACACCTGTGAAATCCAACCCGCGATCACGATCCAGATCACGGTCCGCCGCAGCCACCAACCGCACCTGTTTACCAAGCCGGCGCGACATCAGAGCCTGTTGCTCAATCAAAATACGCGCCACGCCAGTACCAATCGTACCCAGGCCCAGCAATCCAACTCTTATTTCACTCATTTATTATCTCCATCATTGTAAGGGCGGAGGTGTCAGGAGTAAGGAAAACCAACCGCCTCACACTTCACGTCTTACACCTAACGCTAAGCTCCCGCGTGAAGAAACTTGCGCATGCCGCGCAGTGCCTGCCGGGTTCTGTGTTCATTTTCAATCAGAGCGATGCGTACATATTCATCGCCATAATCACCAAAGCCGATGCCCGGCGAAACCGAAACACCACCCTCTTTCATCAATCGCTTGGAAAATTCCAGCGAGCCCATCGCCTTGAATTCATCAGGAATTTCGGCCCAGACAAACATGGTGGCTTTCGGCTTTTCGGCCAACCACCCCATCTTGTGCATACCATCAATCAACACATCACGGCGCGACTGATACATCAGCCTGATTTCCTCAACGCACTCTTGCGGCCCGTTAAGCGCTGCGCACGATGCAATCTGAATCGGCTGAAACATGCCATAATCCAGATACGACTTCACCTTGGCCAGGGCCGCTATAATTTCGCTGTTGCCCAGCATGAATCCAACACGCCAGCCCGGCATATTATAGGTTTTAGACAATGAATAGCATTCCACCGCCACATCCTTGGCTCCAGGTACCTGTAAAATTGACGGGCACTGATAATCATCAAAAGTGATTTCAGCATAAGCGATATCAGAAATCACAATCAGACCGTTCTCGCGTGCAAAATCAACCAACTTCACATAAAAATCGAGATCAACCACCTGCGCCGTAGGATTGGACGGGAAATTCACCACCAATAATTTTGGACGCGGCCACGAATCCTTGACCGCCTTTTGCACATCCTCAAAATAATCACGCCTCGGCCCCATCGGCACATGCCGAATATCGGCACCGGCAATAATAAAACCGTAAGGGTGAATTGGATAAGCCGGGTTTGGCGTCAGAATCAAATCGCCGGGCGATGTAATCGCCACAGCCAGATGCGCCAGCCCCTCTTTAGAACCGATCGTGGCAATAGCCTCTGTTTCCGGATCGAGATCGACATCAAATTTGCGTTTGTAATAAGCACACACAGCACGGCGCAAGCCCGGAATACCGCGCGATACAGAATAGCGGTGATTCCTGCCATCCTGCGCCGCTTCACAAAGCTTATCGACAATATGTTGTGGCGTGGGCTGATCAGGATTACCCATGCCCAGATCAATAATATCGTCACCGGCATGGCGCAGCTCCATCTTAAGTTGATTGACGACTGCAAACACGTACGGTGGAAGGCGTTTTATCTTTTCAAAATCACGCATAAATCAGGTATAAGCTCCGGAAGGATGTACTTTGATAAGGGACGGTGACACTACGAAGCAGGCCTATTTCGGTCAAGGAAGGAACCCGGACATGCAAGCCCAAAACAGGAAAAGGCTTAGTGATTGCATCAACTTCCGGACTTCTATACTGTCATGGTCGAAAGACGATTTAAGCAATGGGCGTATGATGACATGGGGAGGAAAAGTGATGGAGACCATTTCACTGCATGCCAGTGATGCGGAATTACTGCTGGCAGAAAACTTGCAATTAAAAGAAACGGTTTCTTGTTTGCGCCAGACGCTTGAAAAAACGATTGCTGAAAGTGAACAAAGAACCAGTTCTGCCTGCTCTGGCCTGCAACGTGAAATTGCCCAGCTTAAAAGCACGATTTCCGAAATGCGCATACGTATGGATCAATCAAAGTCTGAACATCTGGCAGATATTCAGCGCCTTAATGAAGCATTTTCCAGAGATGCCGCCCAATACCAACAAAGCGTAGTTCGGATTCGAGAGCAACTTGAAGGCAGCGAGGATGAACATAAATTAAGCCAGCAGAGACAACGTGTCACGTTCAACGCCGAAATTAAGCAGTTGCAGGAAACAATTGTAGCACTCAGAACCGCCTTGGAGGAAAAACAATAAGATGTCTCAGGTTCAAGTTGGTAAAATCAAGGGTAATGCCTCTGATAGTGAAAAGCTGCGACATATGGAAATGTTGCTGGGTATCACACGCACGGTCGCCGCAATGGAAACCATTGATGAGGTATTGAATGCATTGGTCGGCTTAACGACAACCGAAATCAAAGCCGAAAGAGGCTCAATTTTTCTCAATGACTCGCAAACCGGAGAATTGTATTCGCGCATTGCGATGGGTGATATTCAGAGAGAAATCCGGTTTCTGAATAGCAGCGGTATCGCTGGCTGGGTGTTTAAAGCCGACCAGGGTCAAATTATCCACGATGCATACAAAGATAATCGCTTTAATCCTGATATTGATGAACAAACCGGATTTGTAACAAAAAATATTTTGTGCGCCCCTATTCGCACCCTGAAAGGGGAAGTCATAGGCGTGGCCCAAATGCTGAACAAAACAAAAGGACGCTTTACCAAGAGCGACCTGTTCCTTCTTGAAGCGATGACCACCCAGGCAGCCATTACTTTACAGAATGCGCAACTTGTTGATCAGGCAGAAAAAAGCCATAGCAAAGAGCTGGAATTTCTGGATTTAGTATCCGATGTGATTTCAGAGCTGGATCTGGGGGCATTGCTACAGCGCGTCATGAAAGAAGCTACCCGCATGCTTAATGCGGAGCGCTCTACTTTATTTCTCAACGATGAAAAAACGTCTGAATTATGGTCACAGGTAGGCGAAGGCATTGAATCCACCAAGATTCGTTTCCCCAACCACTTGGGTATTGCCGGCAGCGTATTTACCAGCGGCCAGTCAATGAACATCCCCTATGCCTATGCCGATCTGAATTTTAATCCTGCTTTTGATAAGCAAACCGGTTATTTTACCCGCTCGATTCTTTGCGTTCCTGTCATCAACAAACAGGGGAAGTTGATTGGCGTCACGCAGGTGCTGAATAAAAAAGGCGGCCCTTTCAGCGATGAGGATGAGTCTCGCCTACGAGCATTTACAGCGCAGATTTCGATTGCGCTGGAGAATGCAAAACTGTTCAGTGACGTTCAGAAGATGCAGAATTATAACGATAGCATGCTGGAGAGCATGTCCAATGGCGTGATTACATTTGATGAGCAAGGGGTGATTGTCACGTGTAACACACCTGCCTTACACATGCTGCATGTGGATGAGAAAGACATCATCTCACATAAGGCGGCGGATTTCTTTGTTGATGATAATGCCTGGATTGTCGAAAAACTTGAGCTTCTAAACGATACTGAAGACCCATACCTTGCCATGGATGTTCAGCTGGATGTTCAGGATGGGTCGATGTTTGCCAACCTGACCTTTGTCCATTTACTCGATCACCAAAAACAACGCCTGGGCAAAATGATGATGCTGGAAGATATCAGTAGTGAGAAACGCATGCGCTCCACGTTGTCCAAGCATATGGATCCCACGATTGCCAATAATCTACTGGATGAATCAGAAGATATCCTGGGCGGTCAGGATACGGTCGCAACGATTCTGTTCTCTGATATTCGAGGTTTCACCAGCATTACAGAAGAGCTGGGAGCGTTCGGGACAGTCAACCTGCTGAATGAGTATTTCACCCTGATGGTGGATTGTATTCGTGCCGAAGGCGGCATGCTGGATAAGTTTATCGGCGATGCGATTATGGCTGCATTCGGTGTGCCAATGAAACATGAGGACGATGAAGATCGCGCTGTACGGGTAGCCATTAAAATGATGAAGGCACTGAACCGCTGGAATATTGAACGATCCGCAGATGGCAAACCACCGGTTCATATTGGCATTGGTTTGAATAGCGATCATGTGATTACAGGCAACATCGGTTCTCCGACCAGAATGGATTATACCCTGATCGGAGACGGCGTGAATTTAGCGGCCCGACTGGAAAGCGCCTGTAAATATTACAAGGCTCAAATCCTTCTCAGTGAAAACACCTATAAGGCATTAAAGGGAACCTATAAAATCAGACTGGTTGATAGCGTTATCGTGAAGGGTAAATCGCAACCTGTAGATATTTATGAAGTGCTGGATCATCATCATGAAGAAAGTTTTCCCAACCTGATGGATACAGTGAGCTATTTCTCGGAAGGGCTGGCCAGATATCGAAAGGCACAATGGGATGGCGCAATCGATAAATTTGAGAAGGCTCTGAAGCACAACCCTTCAGACAATTTATCCCGGATGTATATTGATCGGTGCAAGACGCTTAAGGCCACACCGCCGGAAGATGACTGGAACGGAGTATGGACGATGACAGAAAAATAGTTCGGGCTAATTCGGTAAAGCAATATTAATCAATGCGCCGGCGCTGCCCATAATCAGCGGGCCGATCACGGATTGAAAAACGCCGCTAACCAGTAACAGAATAATAATTAAAAAGCCGAACGGCTCGATGCGGGAAAGTTGATAGGCCATCGGCCCGGGCAGCAGACCAACTGCAACGCGCCCACCATCCAGCGGCGGCAGCGGAATCAGGTTAAAAATACACAACACCACATTAATAATAATCGAAGCCTGACACATCAACGCCAGTGGTTCGGATACCCAGCTCACTTGAGCAAACATATTCACGGTAACGGCCAGCACGGCAACGGAAATCAATGCCAACACAAGGTTGGTCGCGGGACCTGCCAGCGCCACCCAGATCATATCCCGTTTGGGATTGTGAAGTTTGCCAAAATTGACCGGAACAGGTTTGGCATAACCAAACAGGAATGGCGAGCCAACCACCAGCAAGACTATCGGAATCAAAATGGTGCCAATCGGATCGATATGCTTGATGGGGTTGAGCGTTAACCGGCCCATAAAGCGGGCTGTGTTATCGCCCAGCTTATCCGCCACCCAGCCATGAGCGACTTCATGTAAAATAATTGCCAGCAACACCGGCAAAGCCCATGTGCTGATTCCTTGCATTATTGCATCAATATTCATGCAGACACTCCAGCACAATTTTACTCCCAGTACCAGTTGCTTCCAGCACTAGTTACTTCCAGCACCAGTTACTTCCAGCATTAACTGACTTCGATTTCACCCGCCTGTTTGTGGTGGATAGTTTGGCCACAGCAATTACTATCGCCAGTATAATGAATCGCATGATGCCAAACACCAACTTGTCAGCTGCGTCAAATCCAGCAGCGCCATGAAAAAAATACCGCTGATTATCCTGACTATCGCGCTATCGGCTCTCGCCTGGTTGGCCTGGCAATCACCAATGCCTGCGCCCGTACCGGCTGCGATCCAAACGGAACTGCCCCCAAACCCCGATGTGAATAAGAACAGCGCCACATCAGATCATACAACAGAACAAACGGGACAGCGTTGGCGCGTCATCACCCGTCGGGTACTTTCTGAAGAAGGTATCCGCGCATTGAAATACCGCCTCAAAAGAATGGGACTCAAACCGATCACCCTCCAAAACACAGAGGAAGTAACCATGCATGCATTTGATGATGCCGTGCTGTTCAAAAGTAAAAAAAGAGCGTCTGCAATAGCAGCATTCTGGCAGCAGCATGATGTTGAAACAACAGTAATTAAAGCGGCTCCGGGTGTTTATCTGGTGGGATTAGGCCGATTGTATCAAGCCAGGTATGCCAAAGAAATGCAAAAGGAACTCGACAAGGTTGGCAGAAAATACCGCTATCAACAGCGCATCGTACCCATTCCGGTCAAACGGTTCACATTTGCCCCGCGTGATAAGCATAGCGCTGCAATGCTGTGGAAGAAACTCGATGTGACGGGCGTTATGATGCCAGTGTTAATGCCTGAAACACAGTTTCAGCAAGTCTATGGCGACAGTATCCAGCCCTGATCCGATTTGGATGCCCGACTGGGAACGATTGAATAACAAAATGACAGATTTTATCATTTTATTATTCAATCGTTGGGGAGTTGTAGCGCGACTTGCGTCGCTCTTCAGATAAATCTGGCCAGTTGCACGCCAAGCCAGGTCAGTAGCAGGCAGACGATTATCTGCCCTGCAATATTGCCGAAAGCCAGTGAAAATGCGCCTTCCTGCAACAAGCGCACCGATTCGAGTGAATAGGTGGAAAAGGTTGTAAACGCACCCATAAATCCAACCGTAAGCGCCAGCCTGATCAACTCGCTGGCAGTCGAACGCTCAATGAGCCAGACGAACAGGAAACCGAGCAGAAAACTGCCCAGTGCATTGACCGCGAATGTACCCCACGGAAATGCACTTCCGGCCATTCTCTGCACACCGGATGCCACCAGCCAGCGCATCACTGCACCTGCTGCCCCGCCAATCGCCACTGCCGCCAGCTGCCGAATCATCACACGCCTCTCGCCTTTTCTTTTCGTTCTTCTAGCCAGTCCATACGCTCTTTCAGCGTCCGTTCAAAACCACGCCCGCCCGGCTCATACAAACCGCTTACATCCACCTCGTCCGGTACGTGCTGCTGATCCACCACGGCATCCACGCTGTTGTGGGCATACTGATAACCGGCGCCATAACCCACCTGCTTCATTAATTTCGTCGGCGCATTACGCAAATGCATGGGCACTTCAGAATCCTGCGTCTGTCTGGCCAGTTTGCGCGCGCCCTTCTCTGCCACATAGGCTGCATTACTTTTGGCTGCCAGGGCAAGATAAATCACCGTTTCAAACAAACCCTGCTCGCCTTCGGGAGAACCGAGAATTTCGAACATTCGGTGCGCATCCAGTGCCACGGCCAACGCTTTCGGATCAGCCAGGCCGATATCTTCGGTAGCCATACGAATCAAACGACGGGCAATATATAAAGGTTGCTCGCCCGCCTCAAGCATACGCGCCAGCCAGTAAACAGCCGCATCAGCATCGGAATCCCGCACGCATTTATGCAGGGCGGAAATCAGATCGTAATGGGCCTCGCCATCGCGATCATAACGCGCCGCCCGCCTTAAACTTTGAGATACTGCATCCGCCCTGTCCCAACAACGATTCGCATCGGCTTCAAACAAGGATTCCAGTGCATTCAGAGCATAACGCGCATCACCATCAGCATTTTCTGCCAGCTCTTTCAACGCATCAGCTGCAACACCGAAAGCAGGAGATTGTTGTTGCAAATGGCGGCAGGCGCGGTCAAGAATGGATTCGATTTCGACTGTTTCCAACACCTTGAGCACAATCACCCTGCAACGGGACAGCAAGGCATTATTCAACGAAAATGATGGATTTTCTGTGGTGGCTCCAACCAGAATCAAGCTGCCATCCTCGATATAGGGCAACAACACATCCTGCTGGGCTTTGTTAAAGCGGTGAATTTCATCCAGAAACAGCAACCACGTACGACCTTCGCCACGCGCCTGTTTAACTACGGCCTGAATTTCCGCCTTGCCGGCGGATACGGCAGACAGATGAGAAAAGGGTAAATCCGCTGCTTCTGCCATGAGTGTCGCCAGCGTGGTCTTGCCAACGCCAGGCGGCCCCCAAAAGATGCATGAGCAACTACGCCCCTCGTTGATCATATTGGCAAACCATGAATCCGACCGGGTTAAATCATCCTGGCCGGCGATATCTTTCAGGCTGCGCGGACGAATGCGACTGGCCAGCGGCTCGGCAAGATCAGTCGCCATCGGCTCCAGTAAGGAGACCTGTTTATTCACATCTATTCGCTCACAACTATTCGAATTCGCTGGAAACCGACATCATCAGGCTTTGCCGGCGATCCTTGTAAACACCGGCAAATGGCCCGGTCACGGTTTTCTTGCTGTAATATACATACTGATATGCCACATCCACATGCATACCAAACAAGTCCGCACCGGCGCCCAGACTGATGCGGTGATTATCCTGATCGGCGATCACAGGGCTGAAATTCAAGCTGCGATTAGCCCCCTGATCATAGGCATAGCCTACACTGAAACGCGTACTCTCCCGCCACGCCCAACTCAGCCCCGCCATCACTGTCAGCGTATCGCGTAAATTCATCGCATTGGGCTGCGTAATCACGCCGCCTTTCACGATATTCATATTTTTCAGAGCCGACCAGCGCGTCCATTTAGCATCGGCTTCAAGGCGCCAGACATCGGCAAAATCATGTGAAATACCGGCACTGACATAATCCGGCAGCTTGAATGACAACGAATCATTAGCCTGACCGGACATGCTCACGCGTGCGCCGGAACGGAACATAGCGCCAACCGACCAGGCCGGCATCGGTTTCCACATCAATGATGCATGGCCACCAAAAGTCGTAAAATCATTGCCCTGAAAAGATTTTGCGCCTTGCGTCATGGTGGCGCGCGTAATATACCAGTCGCCGCCGCCACCGATGGCCAGATCACTATTGATAGCATACACAAAATCGACCGTCGTATGATCCACCGTCAGCTTGGTCACGCCTGAAGCGCTGCGACCAGCTGTTCCGGGGAAAGCCGTTGCCCAATCATTATTGGCAACATACAGCGGCGAAAAACCGATCCCGGCCGCCAAACGGCCATCCAGAGGAGTCCATGTGGCATAAATTGAACCGGAGAATGGCTCAGTACCATTATTGGGTGCATTCCCGGTAGGCGTGGCGACGGAAGAATCTCGATAATCCAGCTGCGCTGTGCCCATGACCGAAACGCCGGACAACCAGGCCATACCAGCCGGATTGTAAATCAATGCGGACGCATCATTGGCCGTCGCTACGAACGCGTTGGCAACACTGGCTGCACTGGCCGATTGATTGGGCTGCTCGAATCCAGCGGCCTGCGCTTGCGTCAAACCGGTCAACACAGCAGCAAAAATGATGAAAATTCGTTTCATGGGTATTCCCTGTTCCTGTTTATTATTCTATCGTCGGGTAGTTGTAGCGCGACTTGCGTCGCTGAGTAATCACCTTAAATCCAGCACTTCCACATCGTCAGGCGGCGTGAAGCTAAATAGATTTGCAGCCGGCGCAATATAGGAGCATTTTGACAAGCTCATCCGGTTGCGATTTCCAAGCAAATCCTCACGTTCGATATAGACCAGATCGCCATATTTTGAAAAACCCAGCCATACCTCGGGTGATTTTTCCAGGCTCACCTGAAAACGCCGGATTTCCAGTTTCTTATCATATTCCTGTTTCAACACCTTGATTTCAGACAGTTTAATTTGTCCGTTCAACAAACGCATCACGGTAGGGTCAACAGCCTCCAGATTATTTAAACGCTCAGCCTGCATCAAATCCGGCTCGTAATGCCAGATACTATAGCCATCGTCCAGATAGAGTTGTTCATAGGGCTTCTCATATTCCCAGCGAAAACGTTTCGGCTTTAATATCGCCAGCTTGCCTGAATAATGCTGGCCTCCGCCATCAGTAAACTCCATCAACTGGTCAAAGTGGCAGGCAAAGCCGGGCAGTTTGGACATGCGTTTGATGCCGGATGCAAAAAAATCACCTTTCTGATTCTTGTATCCGTCCAACTGCCATTCCTGTTTGACCGTGGCCGCGGATGCCGCACCTGCCAATAAACCCGACAACGTCAGCATGATCATGATACGTTTCATCATTCGAATACGCCTCCGCCTGCTTCTTCCGATCGCGCCAGCACCTTGCGGGTGCCACCTGAACCCGGAGCGCTGACCAAACCATCGCGTTCCATCTGTTCAACCAGTCGACTGGCACGGTTATAGCCGATACGCAAATAGCGCTGCACCATCGATACCGAGCAACTACCTTTCTCAATCACCAAAGCCGCAGCTTCATCATATTTTTCGTCATGTTCTTCGTCACCGCTTGCGCCGCCTGAGATCGTTTCA
>CAJXNE010000035.1 GCA_913056285.1 uncultured Zetaproteobacteria bacterium
CCAAGCGGAATCGTGCGCCGATCCACTGCCATGCTGTAGCCGGGTGTGAGCGGTATTCCCATCGCCCCGACCGCACCGGTTGCCGAGTCGGGCATCTCCCGGAAAAACACATAACTCGGATTGCTGTAAAGCAATTCCTTTAAGCGATCGGGATGATCAATGCCCCACTTGCGAATACTCTGCAGCGATGCCTGATCGAGAGTCATCTCTCCCATCTCCACCAGCTTCTTGCCGATCGATTTGTATTTATAACCGTTCTGATTCGCGTAACCGAGCTTCACAATCGAGCCATCGGGCAACTGAATACGACCGGAGCCCTGCACCTGCAGAAAAAACAGGCTGATTTCATCATCGACCCAGAGTATTTCCTTGCCCTTCGGTGCATGTTTCCCATCAATACCGGCGCGATCATAATACGGCACGACGCGATTGCCTTCCACACGGCCGCGCAGGCGCATCCCTTTGAGCTGCGGATAGAGCTTGGCCAGATCAATCACCAGCAAATCATCCGGTTCGCCGTAAACCGGAAAGCGAAAGCGCCTGGTCTTCGTGCGGCTGCCATAGAGCAACGGTTCATAATAGCCGGTAATCAATCCCTGCTCGGAACCATCGCCATTGCGCAGCTGCCATGGCGTGAATCGATGCTCAAAAAAGCTACGCACACCCGCATTGTTGGAAATATCGAGCAAGCCAGCCTCGGCGCACAGTTGCTGCCATTGCTGTTTTTTCTGCATCGATACACATTCGGCCCTGAGCGCCTGTAACGACGAGGCAAGCTGAACCGATTGCCAGTCCGGCAGCGCCTTCCATTGACTTTTGACATACGCCGGCCCTTTTTCAACAGCCGGTTTATGGATGGCTCGGGACGGACAGGCTGCCAGCAACAAACATAACGCCCATAACAGGCTACGACTCATATTCCCCATGAACTCACTCCATTTTTCGCATGCCTCAAGCCTGACAACACGTACGAAAAAATCCATGCGTAGCGGAAGATATAAGTCGCGACAGCTAACCCGAGCTAAAAGCGCAAGCCCATGTTTTCATTTTCTATGTCTTTTTGCGTATAGGATTCGCGATCCACTACTTCATTCTTTTCATTCTTCAAAATAATCGTTCCACCACGATTCAACAACCTGAAACCAGCGTGATCAGACATCTGAACCTTGCTTGCCGAACCCTTCTCAATCAGACCGGACAGGTAAATCACCTTCGAGCGCTGATCTTCAATACGCCAGCCGCTTACATCAACATCCGCCGCTGAAATATTGAGCAGCGTAATCCATTCGTTCAAGCGCTCTTTGCTACCTGCCGGGTTCACCATGGCAGCGGCGATAACGATAGCCTTATCCTTTTCGGCAACCTCCTGCGTCACACGAGGCTGATTGATCCCGGTCACGATATCAGCATGGTGTTCAACGGGGATGCGTTCCGGATAGCTGTTAATGGTTAATCCATCGTTTAGTGTTTCCGGGGCAGAATAATACAATGGATTGGACTGCACGATGTCCCTGGAAAACTTCAGCCCGGTCAGCTTTTGAATTTCTGTGACCGTACACTGATAATTTTTTAACTTAATGCGGCCAGCACCTTTCTGCTTATTGCCGATAAATTCTGCATCCTGATAAAGAAGGAATGCTCTGGTTTCAAGCTTTTCGGTGGTTTTGCTTTTGTAGCATACCATTTTAAAAAATGCCGATGGCACCCTGACCGTATCGTGCCAGCTTCTGGCATATTGCCGGTCAAATGGCAGATGCACAGGGCCGGTAAAAACACATAACTGTCCATTGCTGTCGCCTTTCAGTGCGCCGATATAATCCTCCAGTTTCAACCATTCATCACGGTTAAAATATTTATGCTGAAAAGCTGCGTTGGTATAAAAGAAGGTCGCATTGTTGGCTTCGAGTGCTTTTCCCCTGTTTGCAGCCCAACAATTATTGTTGCGCTGAACCATATGCCCTCGATCCCAGTCATTGGCTTTATAAAACCGATTATCCAGTTGCCGAACATCGTCAAGCCGGTCATCAGCTTCCCATCCTCTTGACTCTTTCCTGTTAATCTGAATATGTTTGTTCTGATCGATATTGGAAGCGGAAAAAACAAGTTGCCGGGTCGTTTTATTCATCACCAGACTGTAGTGAATATAATCCAGATAAATCTCTTCTCTCAGGCTGGCATCCCGATACACCGCATCTGTTAATACCGCTGAAAATCCTGGCACAGGAACCATTATCCCGTCGCCAATAAAATCCTGCTGATAGCCTATCGTCATCACTCACCTCCAAGCATACAAACTCGGGCAGATGCAGATGCTGTCAATCCCATGAATATGGGACAAACCTATACTTCAGTCTTACCTGATTCGCTCACAAATTGCGCTTGCCACGGCGCAACTTTGAACAATAACAGCATGCCAGGCACAGCCAGAGCTGCACACAACAGAAAGAAATTCGTCCATCCGAGAGACTCAACCAGCCAGCCTACGCTTGCATTAACAAAAGTACGCGGCACAGCTGCCAAACTTGTAAATAGAGCGAACTGGGTGGCTGTATAAGCCGGATGCGTGGAACGGGCGATATAAGCCACAAAAGCAGCCGTGCCAACACCGACGCCAAACGCCTCCAGTCCAATCACCAAAGCCAGCCGAATAAGCGCATCGCCTTCAATAATCGTCTGCGGCCCTAGTGAAGCCAGCCATGCAAAACCGAAAATAGAACCCAATTGCACAACACCAAATACCCACAAGGCGCGATTGATGCCGATTTTCACCATCCACAAACCGCCCAGCAAGCCGCCAATCACTGCAGGCCACAAACCTGCATTCTTGGCAATCAGACCAATCTGTGTTTTGGAATACCCCATATCGAGATAAAACGGCGTCGCCAGCGCCGTGCACATGCTATCACCCAACTTATAGAGAAAAATAAATGCCAGCACCATCAACGCGCCCTGCACGCCTTCGCGGCCGATAAATTCATGAAACGGTTCAACAACAGCTTCTTTAAGTGTTTTGGGCGGTGCAGCCCGATGCGGCTCGGATACCATCAGCGTCATCACCATGCCCGGCAGCATAAACAGCGCTGTAATCACAAACACCGTACTCCAGGCCAGATGATCGGCCAGAATCAATGACAATGAACCCGGCACCAGTCCCGCCACCCGATATGCATTCACATGCACCGAATTACCCAAGCCCAGTTCGAGGTCGGACAGCAGTTCCCGGCGATAGGCGTCCAGTGCAATATCCTGAGTGGCGGATAACAAAGCCAATAAAGTGGCGAACAGCGCAATCATATTCAGTTCTGTTTGCGGCGAAAATGCGCCCATCGAGGCAATCACCGCTAGCAATCCGGCTTGCGAGAGCAACATCCAACCGCGCCTGCGCCCCAGCCACGGTATGGCATAACGATCCAGTAACGGCGCCCACATAAATTTCCAGGTATAGGGGAACTGAATCAGGGCAAACAGGCCAATCGTGATCAAATCCACATGCTCACTTCTCAGCCATGCCGGCACCAGGTTAAACAACAGATACAGCGGCAAACCGGAAGCAAACCCGGTAAAAACACAAATCAGCATCTTGCGGGTAAATAATTGTTGAAACACACTCATGGTGAATTCCTTTGCTGTAAATTCAGGGGCAAAATCGAAATGTCTTCACCGCCAAGGCGCAAAGAAATCAGAACCGATATACGGGCAAATAAATGTTTTTTCTTTATTTCAGCAGCGGGCCATCAAGAAAAGCCAACTCATCCCAGATGCTGCTGGGACAACCTTCGGCATCGCGGAATTTCAGATTCTGGCGTTTGGGAACCAGCCGGTTCGGACGACCATAGCTGTCCTCCTGCACATCCGTTCCTTCATCGGCGGAGAGAATCAATAAACCTTCCTCGGGCAGTAAATCGGTGACTTCATATTCTTCATTCAGATAACGAACACGCTGGCCGATCAGCCGGGCCAGCGCGTCGTGATTTTGAATTAAATTCTGCAACTCTGCATCAACCATATCCCGGCTCCCTTGACGCCTGCGCTCTGACATCTGCATAGTCGAGCATAGAAAGCTGTATAGCAAGCGTCAATGGCCGAAACCATGGCGTTGCTCCTTTGAACAGCTACAATCTCGCCGACATACCATGATCGGAGGCTCGAATGGAAACCATGTGGACACAGCTCACCTCTACCACATTGCTGGATATCACACTGGCGCACTGGCTGCTGGCAATCACAACGCTGTTCATCACCGTTGTTGCCCAGCGTTATATCGTGCGTCTGTTTCATGCCATCGCCCGGAAAATTACCGCCCGCACCGAGACGCAGCTGGATGATGTCCTGCTTGAAGCCGCCGAACGACCAGCGGGCATACTGATCTTTGTCATCGGACTCATCATCTCCGTCCATCTGCTCAATCCGCCGGTAGATACATTCCCGCTCATCAGTCTGGCCGACAGTGGCGGACGCATCGTGTCGATTGTAATTGGCGTATGGTTTTTATGGCGTTTGCTGGAAGGGCTGGCTGCCTACTTTACCGCTCGCGCCAAACAAACAGACTCCTCGCTCGACGATCAACTTGTGCCGTTCATCGCCAAAACACTGAAAATATTCCTGATCCTGACTGCCGTGCTGGTTGTGGCCCAGAATATGGGCTATTCCGTTTCCGGCCTGATCGCCTCGCTCGGCATCGGCGGCATCGCAGTGGCCATGGCCGCCAAGGATACCATCGCCAATATTTTCGGCTCGATCATGATTCTGATTGATCGCCCGTTCATGGTTGGCGACTGGATCAAAACATCCGAATTTGAAGGCGTGGTGGAAGAGGTCGGTTTCCGCTCCACCCGCATCCGCACCTTTGCCCGCACGCTGGTCAATGTGCCCAACTCAACGCTGGCGAATATGGTCATCGATAATATCGATCAACGTCGTCAGCGCCGCATCAAAATGCGCATCGGTTTGACTTACGATACCACGCCGGCTCAAATGAAAGCTGCGCTCGCGGGCATCGATCAATTACTTTGTGACCACCCCGGTGTCGATCAAGGCTACAAACTGGTCAAATTCGACGAATTCGAAGACTCCTCATTATCCATCTTCCTGTACTATTTCTCCGCCAGCAAAGTATGGGAGGAATACCTGCAAGTGCGTCAGGAAGTGAATTTACAAATCATGGAACTGCTGGAATCACTCGAACTCGAATTCGCTTTCCCGACCCAGACCTTGCATATTGAAAAGGGAGCTATTGATGTCTGATAAACCAGTCGTCGAAGCATTTACCGATGGCGCATGTTCAGGCAACCCCGGCCCGGGGGGGTGGGGGGTTTTGCTGCGTATGGGTGGACATGAAAAAGAACTCTTCGGTGGTGAAGCTCACACCACCAACCAGCAAATGGAATTGCAGGCTGCGGTTGAAGCATTAAAAGCGCTGACGCGCCCCTGTCACATTACCATCATTTCGGATTCCAAATATGTCGTGCAGGGCATGACCGAATGGATTCACAACTGGAAAAAGAAAGGCTGGAAAACTGCCGGCAAGAAACCGGTATCGAATCTGGAGCGCTGGCAGACTCTTGATACGCTGGCAGCCAAACACGATGTTACCTGGCAGTGGGTCAAAGGCCACGCTGGCCATGAAGGTAATGAGCGCGCCGATGAACTGGCGCGTCAGGGCGTTCCGATTGCGTCCTGATGATCACCTTCCTGATGATCACCTTCCGGATGATCAACCGGATCAATGATGTGCAATTCTACCGGCCAGTGCCGGGATTCCAGTCGATCAGGGTGAATTTCATGTGCGCCGCTGGACTGGCGAAAGAATAATTTCACCACCTCATCGGGCTGTACATCATCGAGAATCAAAGTGGTGCCTCCCAACGGGTGAAGACCGGAACGCCTGTCACAACACAGGTCGAATTTTTTTTCCTTGCGCGTTTTCTCTGTTTTAAATCGATGTACCGAAGTATCATTAAAACGCGTTGGCTCATCCGCATCTTTTGTCTGAAAGCGCAGCCATAGCTCTCGCCCGGCGGGTTGATCGGCCAATTCAGGTAGCTGGCCGGAGGCCAGAAACGCCATCGCCCATGGCTCAGTAATACGTGGGCCCAGATGATGATTTCCATCCACCGCAAAATTAGCCACCCATGGCAGCCATGCATGCGAAGCACGCACAACCAGATCGCCTCGTAATAGCGTTTTTTGCTCTCTGGCATACACATTCAGCACTTGTTTACCTTCGAATTCGGAACCACCCTCGCTATTTAATTGCCATAAAAAATCACTGCCGGGCAACAGCTCGCTGGCCTGAATATTGCCTGTGTAGGCAATACTGCCAATATCGACGAGTACATTAGCGATATTAGTGCCAAAGTGCGGCGTCGACAAAAATAAAACCCGGCGAATCGGATTGTCGCCCAGATGTTCCGCCAAATACTGCCGAACCAGTAAACCGCCCATGCTATGCGCAACCACATCAACCTGATCATAATTTTTCAGATAACTATCGAGTTGCTCTTCCAACAATTCAATGGGTGGCAGGCGGTTGGCCACAACAGCAGTTCGGTAGTTAAAGAAGTAAATGTCTCGTTGCAGCTGCTGTTCCATTGCCATCAGTGCGCGTGGATCCGGCCAGCTGAATTCACCACCATTCCAGCCATGCACCAGAATAATGGGCACGGAATTGGGGTAATCAGCTTGTAGCTGTTGTTCAAATCCTTCCCACTCACTCCACAGGCTTGAGGATACCTGCCTGCTGGTTTTGGCGGAGCAGGCAATGAGTGAAAGCATACAAAGCATGAGCAATAGCCGGGATGTGATACGCATCATGCCGCAATTATCGACAATCATGGGCGACATGCCAACCATCACGATGTAAAACCCAAGAGCCGACATTGACATGCGGCGTATGCCGCAACCCTTTGATTCGTCTGACATCCCGGAAAATCACTCATCACCAGCAAGGTGACTACATGATTTTCCGAAATGCCATACAAACCAAATGATTACACCCTGCATCCAATGGCAATGTCGGACCTTGGGCTATAGAAACCGGTCGCCGAGATGAGTAGTCTGCCGCTGATGCAAACGATTCCCCATATGGTCGCCGATCCTCATACGCTGTTCCGTTTGATCAATGATGCCCATTCGGCTGTGGGCGATCTCTTTTTCGGCACCGTAACCGGCCTTGGCGATGGACTGGTGATTTCACTGCTGTGTTCACTGCTGATGCTGTTTCGTTTGCGCCTCGGCATCGCATCGGTGCTGGCTTATCTTATCTCCGGCCTGATCGCCCAGATTCTGAAACGGATCTTCGATATGCCCCGCCCGCCTGCCGTGCTCGATCATGTGCATGTACTCGGGCATACGCTCACATCGCACAGTTTCCCATCCGGCCACGCCACCTCCGATGGTGTGATAGTATTGCTGGCTTTTCTGATCTGGTCAGGCCGTGACTGGCGCAGCTGGAGCGTGGCCGCTCTGTTTGTACTGGCCGCCATCGGGCGCATTTATGTTGGCGTGCATTTCCCTCTCGATGTCGCAGCAGGGCTGATTGTCGGCATGGGGACAATGTGGCTGTTCTGGCGCTGGTCGGCGACATGGCCTGTTGCAATATGGAAAAAATCCACATGGGCATGGAAAATACCCGGTTTTCTCGTCGCAGTGCAAGCGGCTGTGTTGGGGCTGGGCTATCATATACAGCCATCGACAGCGGCCGCGCTGACGCTCATCATGCCGGTGGCATCGTTAATCATATTGATGCAGGTATGGAAACAGAAACTCGCGATTCAACAGTCAGACAATCAACTATTAGAGAATCAACATTTAGAAGATCAACAATCAGAAGATCAACAGAAGGGGAGTAGATAACTTGACTGAACATCAGGAAACCCGGGTTCATTTCGAACTACTGGAACAACCCGATCGTGTGGAGGGTATCGCCCGTCTGCTGCTCAGGCGCGGGCGTTTAACCCCGCATATTCTGATTCTTTGCCCCGATGCCGGTTTTGCCGCCCAGTTGGATGAGCGACTGTGGACGATTCACCCGGAATCATTTCTGGCCCACGGCGTCGCCGTTGCCGAAACGGATAAAAACAGTGACCACCCCATTCTGCTATCCACCGTTATTCTGCGTGACAATAAACCCGAAGTGCTGATCAACGGCGGCATGGAAGTCCCGCCGGATGTATCCGGTTTTTCGCATATTGTCGATTTTGTCGATGGCTGGGATGAATCCCTGAAACAAGCCGCGCGCGAACGTTACCGGACGTATCAACAGATGGGCATGCCGCCGACCTATCTGAAAGGCCAGTCATGACCCATGAACGCAGGGCCTTCCTTCGCCATCCGGCCAATGCGCCGATTCAGATATTTCCCCAACAGCAGGTGAATCATTTGCCCATGACCGATATCAGTCACGGCGGACTTGCCTTCAAAAGCGATGTGTTTCTGGAAGAGGGAACAGTACTGAAAATCTGCATCCCGCATGTTAATCCGCCATTTGAAGCCTCTTGTATCGTACGCTGGCAACGCAAACTGGATGATGACAATGGGTTCGAAATAGGCGTGATGTTCCTCGATGAACAAACGCGATTCAGACTGCGCATGGTGGAACAGGTCTGCCACATCATGCAATACCGTCAGCAGTTGCAGGAGCAGGGGCGGGAACTGAGTTTTCAGCAAGCTGCAAGTGAATGGATTGATGCGCACGCCGCTGATTTCGGAGACTGATGATGACAACGCCCCCCTGTTTTTCAACTAAAACCTTCTCATTTCTGGAAACGCTGACCGCCAACAATAACCGTGACTGGTTTGCCGATCATAAACAGGATTATGAAGACAACGTGCGAACGCCTGCATTGTCTTTTATCGATGCGGTAGGCGAGCGCCTGCCTCAGATCGCGCCGCATTTTGTCGCCGATCATCGTAAAATGGGCGGCTCGCTGATGCGGGTTTATCGTGACACACGCTTCTCCAAAGACAAAACGCCATACAAAACAAATATCGGCATTCAGTTTCGCCATGAGGCCGGCAAGGATGTGCATGCGCCGGGCTATTATGTGCATATCAGCGCGGCGGAGTGCTTTGTCGGTGTCGGCATTTGGCATCCGCCATCCGAGGCGCTGGCGAAGATTCGCACAACCATCGTTGAAAAGCCGCATGCATGGTCTGATGCACGCGATGATGCATCTTTCAGCCGCTGGTTCGTGCTCTCCGGCAGCCGTTTAAAAACCGCACCGCGCGGTTTCGATAAAGCCCACCCCTTGCTTGATGACCTCAAACGCAAAGACTTCATCGGCATTGCCAATCTGGCGCCTGCCCTGATCGAACAACAGGATTTCAGCGATATTGTCTGTGATTATTTCACTGCTGGCGCCCCTTTCATGCGCTTTTTGTGCCAGGCTTTGCGCTTGCCATTTTGACTAATCTCCTGATGACCATTGCACTCACCCATCACATCGGAAAGAATCCTGCCATCATGTTTACCTACTACATCGCCCCGACAACCCGCAAACGGCACAGGAAGCGTACTTAAATGAGTTCATCAATTCTGTTTTTTACTTCAGCTCTGGTCACGCTGATCTGCGCCATCATCCTCTGGCGCAACGCCCTGCAACGCCAGTCGGTGCAAAACCAGACCAACAGCATTGCAGGCCTGTTGGTAACAGGCATTGCGCTGAATATATGGGCTATCCACCTACTCGGTTCGCTGGCTGCAGATGGCATCAATTTTACGCTGGCCACCGGCACGGCGAGCATGACATTGCTCGTACAAATCATTTACTGTATCGGCATTTTACGCTACGGCACTCAGGGACTGGGGCTGTTTTTATTGCCGGTGATTGCTGTTCCACTATTTCTGATTCCGCTATTGCCGGAAGCGCATGCAGCCAACTGGGTACGTACCACATCCGTGCTGCAAACCAGTCATTTGCTCATTTCAATGCTGGCTTACGCCATCCTGACGCTGGCGGCGATTCATGCACTGATGCAGATTCTGCTGGACCGGGCGCTAAAGAAAAAACGCTTGTCGATGCTGGTTCAGGCTCTGCCGGCGCTGGTCGATATCGAACGGCATATGTTCGCCCAGGTCAAGCTGGCTACGATCCTGATAGGCATCAGTATTTTAACCGGGCTGGTCTGGCAATGGGTTGAGTATCAACATTTCGCCCTGCTTAATCATAAAGTACTGCTGGCGCTGTTCTCATTTGGCGTATTGGTACTGTTGCAGGTCAAACACAGCCGTGCAAGCTGGCCTACCCGCATTGCCAGTCGCACCGTGTTGACTGCATACGGGCTGCTTGTTCTGGCCTATTTCGGGGTCAAATTCATCCATTCTTTGCTCTATTAGCTCCGCAATCACGCATGATGATTGAAAATTTCCCGTTCCCGCTTGCAGTGGGGACGTTGTTTTTTCTGCTACTGCTTTCGGCATTTTTTTCCGGCTCTGAAACGGCGCTGACCCGAGCCAGAAAAGCCGGGCTTCGCGTACGCAGCGAGCAAGGGGACAAGGGCTCGAAAAAAGCCGAAGTGCTGCTGGAGCAGCCGGAACGCATGCTCTCGACCATTCTGCTGGGCAACAATTTCGTCAATATTTTCGCCTCGTCGCTGGCTACTGCCCTGTTTGTCTCATACTACGGCGATGTGGGCATACTCTATGCCACCATCGCCATGACTACCGTGGTGCTGGTATTTGCTGAAATCCTGCCCAAAACCATTGCCGTGGCGCATGCCGAAAATATTGCCTGCAAGGTGGCCGGCCCGTTGCACAGTATCCAGACCATGCTGGCTCCGCTGGTGTCTATACTGATGAGTATTATTTCCTTACTCAAACGCCTGCTACGTGTTCCCGAACAATCAGAAACGCCGCTCACCCATAAAGAGCTGGCCAGCATGATTGATATCAGCGCTGAATCCGGCGTTCTCGATCAGGCCCGCGAGCAAATGCTCAATAGCAGTTTAAGCCTGCACGAAGTCGCCGTAAAAGCACTGATGACGCCGCGCAAGCAGATACGCCTGCTGGACGGGGCATTGAGTGTAAGCGAATGCCTGAAACAGGCATCCAGGGAACCGTATTCGCGTTATCCGGTTTTTCTGGACGACCCCGACAATCTGATTGGCGTGGTTCATCTGCGTGACCTGCTCAAACTGAAACAGGCTGATACGGCGCTTTCCGACGCCATCATCTGGAAAGTACTGCCTTTCGTCCCCACCACCAAAAATGCGCTGGCGCAACTGTTTGATTTCCAGACCAACCATCAGCACATGGCGATTATCGTGGATGAATTCGGCGATATTGAAGGTTTAATTACACTGGAAGATATTGTCGAAGAAATTGTCGGGGAAATTCACGATGAATCGGATATCGCTCCACAGCCGGAAATGTGGCCACAACCGGATGGTTCACTGGTTACAGCCGCTACGGTCGCCCTGCATGATATCAATCAGGAAATGGATGCCGACCTGCCGGAAGAAATCGCCACCACCATCGGCGGCCTGATTGTGCATATTCTGGGCGACATTCCTGAAGGGCGGTTATGTCTTGCTATCGGCGATGTTCAGGTTGAAGTGCTAAGCGTGAAACGTGACTGGATTCAGCGCGTACGGCTGATGCCGCTGAAGGGGTCAGAATAGGCCCACCCCTGCTCTGAAATCAGGAAATGTCAGTTCCGGCAATAGTTCCTCATGCAGCAAACGATTCGACACCCGCTTATTATCCCGAAAAAATGACAGTGCCATGGGCGAAAGCTGTTGCTCTCCTTCCTTTTCAGACAGGATTTCAGGCATAGGTGCACCGATCATCCGCGCCAGTTCCACCACATAATCGGCATGCGGCATAGGCAAATCGTCGGCCAGATTCACAATGCGCCCAGCCCTCGGCTTTCGCATGGCAGCCATCAATGCCTCCACAATATCATCAACATGAATCCGACTGGAATAATGCGGCGGCTGCCACTGCACGGTTTTATAATTACCGGATTGCAAGCGGGCAAGCATATTGCGCTCCGGCCCGTAAATGCCGGCCAGCCGGAACACTTCGGCAGGCAAGCCCGAGTCCAACCATGCGCCTTCTGCCTTCAACCGCTCCAGTCCGCGCGCGCTATCCGGATGACACGGCCATGATTCATCCACCCAAGCGCCCCCGGCATCGCCATACACGCCAGTCGTAGAGAGATAACCGGCCCAACCCACATGGGATAACTTTGCAGCCAGCGCTGGTAACCAGTGCGGCTGCAATGCATGCATTCCCTGTTCATCGCGCACCAATGGAATCGAATCCAGTACAGCATCGACCGATGCCAGCAATGCATCCGGCAAATCCGCCGGTGATGCCGCCAGCACAACCTCAATGCCTTTTTCCTGAAGTGCCTCCGCCCGCTCCCTGCTACGAGTTGTTCCGACCACCCGAATACCCTCGGACATACAGGCTTCGGCCAGTTTCCCACCCACATAGCCGCAACCAAGAATGAGCAGCGACCGGATCAAAGCAAATCCAGCGACGATATCACCGCATCCATATTCTGTTCCAGTACATGCATATAAATCTCCGTGGTTTTGACATCCTTATGCCCCGTTAGCTTTTACACGATGCGGATATTGGCGCCCGATTCCAGCAAATGCGTGGCAAAGGAATACCTCAACTTCAGCCTTGCCCATATCCTTCGGATGCCGTGTGCCGTTGTATTTGATAAACCAGCGAATCCAGCGGCTATATGCCTCTTCCGTTCGCTTGCCGTAATGGTGATAGCGCAACACTTCGTGCACCTGATCCATCAGTTTCACAGCCTTGGGACGATACTTCGATTTGTCGTTGACCTTCGACTCAAATCGGGACATTGTACTTCCATTCCGTGTTTTCACCTTAGTACGGGATACGGGGGAATTATGTCCGTATATATAGAAAAAATACATGGGATTTTTTCCTTGTATCAACACTGTTATATGTAGCATGAAATAAGAAATCATCATGACTGAACATGAGAAAAGAGGCGAAGCCCTCCGCACACTATCGAAATCAACAGTGCTTCAATACATACAAAACACACCCGAATGTAGGCCAAATGCTGAGGGTAAAAGATTAGCGTCAATATTTAGAGAATGTGGATTCGATTGGGGTGAACGTCAAAACGCCACTTCATCAAACCAACAATATTGGGTAGTCGCACTAATGCGAGACCTTGAAGCAGAGGGAAGGGTTGAACGCGTCACTGACTCCGGCCCCTGGAGGTTATGTTGAGTCCAGCATATAACAAACTAATCAACCCGACGAAAAATACGTCTGCGCTAAATTGAAAAGCAAAATCTAAATTGCGGTGGCGGCCTAAACTTCGTGTCGCCACCGGTTATCATGAACCGTTAGGCAATTGTCTTAAATAACATTGAATCAAAAAGGAAATCCTATATGAAAATTCTTCTTATACTTACATCACACAATCAACTTGGCAGCACAGGACAGAAAACTGGATTTTGGCTAGAAGAATTTGCTACTCCTTTCTATGTCTTCAAGGACGCAAATGCAGACGTCACACTTGCCTCTCCTGATGGAGGACAACCACCTCTAGATCCAAAAAGTAATGAGCCTGACTTCCAAACAGAAGCAACTGAACGTTTCAATGGAGACAGTGACGCTCAAGCCGCATTAGCAACCACGTTGAAACTATCAGATATTTCACCTGATGATTACGATGCGGTATTTTATGCTGGTGGGCATGGACCACTGTGGGATTTGGCAGAAGATCGTAACTCTATAGCCTTAATTGAAACAATGTATGCCTCTGGAAAACCCGTTGCTGCAGTTTGTCACGCACCTGCGGTACTCCGTCACACCAAATCCCCGGATGGTACCCCGCTAGTAAAAGGAAAGTCTGTGACTGGTTTTAGCAACACTGAAGAAGACGCCGTTCAACTTTCTAAGGTTGTGCCATTTCTGCTGGAAGACGAGTTAAAAGCGAAAGGGGCAAACTATTCAAAGGCTGCCGATTGGCATCCATATGCTATTACTGACGGCAATTTGATAACCGGCCAAAATCCGGCGTCATCGGATCCCGTTGCGAAGGCTGTGCTAGAGAGAATCAAACGATAAAGGCCTAACGAATAAGGATAGATAGCGGGATATCCGGGGACATATATGGTCCCGGAATTCGGCGGAAGGAAGAAAACTGAAAAATAGGTAAACTGTCCCCGTAATTCACGGTGCTTCCAGGACTTCATTGATCAAAACCAGCG
>CAJXNE010000036.1 GCA_913056285.1 uncultured Zetaproteobacteria bacterium
CATGTATCGGTGCATCCATTTCCGGTATGGCGGGAGTGGTTTGCAGAGGTCGGCATGCCTGTGGTGAAAAAAGTTCGTGGACCTATCCTTTTTGGTAGTCCTTTCTTTGATCGGCATCGCTTTTTGGTCGGGCTTTTGGTGATGCTTGATCCGCTTCTGGATCGGCTGCCATTTCGCTTCCTAACCACGACAAATCTTGGCATGTTGTGTCGTAAAGCATAACGGCTGAACTTTGTTTACACTGAGGGTGTGGGGTATTCAATCTCATCATGGTGTGCTGACCATTGATAGTGAAGTGGGAGCGGGGAGTACGTTCCATATTTATCTTCCGCATGATGATTCACCTGCACCTCACCCCTATGATGCATAAATCCTGCGGATGAAGGTTTGTAGCAGTGCTCATTCAATGGCAATGCGCGCTTTTGTTTTGGTGGCGAACAAAACAGAGATAATCTGAACGGTTAGGATTCACGGAATCTTCATCATTGTGACAATGTTACATACACGCCGCTTTATTATATTATTGTTCGCTAATAATATAATTCAATAATTAAATTGGATTATTGATGTAGGGAGGCTCCAAATGAATGCAAATGTCGGTGGTATTGATCGTGTGGTACGCGCAGTCGCTGGTGCGGCACTTTTAGCAGCTGGTTTTTTAGCGGGCATTGAAGCGCCATGGAACTATGTTGCAATGGGGGTGGGCGTCATATTTTTACTGACATCGATCATCAGTTTCTGTCCACTTTATCGTATTGTAGGCATGAATACTTGCCCTAAAAAATAAGTTTGAATCGTGTGGATAGGCGGGGTTTAGCACCCTGCCTATTTTTTTGAAACAACAGGCAGAAGCCTGATCAAAATATAAAACGAGGTATAAGCATGGCACATGTTGTAATTATTGGCGCAGGTATTGGTGGTATGCCAGCCGCTTACGAAATGAAGGATGCATTGAAAAAACTGGGCGGTCAGCATGAGGTGACAGTGGTCTCCAATGTTGACTATTTCCATTTTACACCCTCCAACCCGTGGGTCGCTGTCGGCTGGCGCGCTAAAGAGAAGATCAGCTTTGAATGCTCACCCTACCTGAGCAAGAAGGGGATCAATTTCCTCTCCTGTGGTGTCGATGAAATTCTAGCTGATGAGAATAAGTTACGCTTGGGTAACGGACAGGAACTGGATTATGATTACCTGATTGTTGCCACCGGCCCGCGTCTGGCCTTTGAACTGATTCCGGGCATGGGGCCTGATGGGCATACGCATTCAATCTGCCACGTTGATCATGCGGTAGAGACTTACAACGCTTTTGAAGAATTCTGCAAGAATCCCGGTCCGATTGTGGTGGGAGCGGTACAGGGGGTATCCTGTTTCGGGCCAGCCTATGAGTTTGCCATGATTCTCGATACCGAACTGCGTCGCCGCAAGATTCGTGACAAGGTGCCGATGACATTTATCACACCGGAGCCATATATTGGCCATCTGGGTCTGGGTGGCGTGGAAGATTCCAAGGGCATACTGGAATCGGAACTAAGAAAGCGCGACATCAAATTCATCACCAACTGTAAAACTACAGCGGTTCATGAGAATACGCTTGATTACGAAGAAGTGGACCGTCATGGCGAAGTGGTTGCATCCGGTGCTCTGGATCATAAATTCGCCATGCTGATGCCGCCATTCCGTGGTGTTGGGCCTGTGGCCAACTGCGAAGGGCTGGTGAACCCGATGGGCTTTGTGATGATCAATGACTATCAGCAGAATCCTAACTTCAAGAATATTTACGGTACCGGCGTGATTGTGGCCATTCCACCGGTTGAAGCTACGCCGGTTCCAATCGGCACGCCGAAAACCGGCTTTATGATTGAAACGATGACAACGGCAATTGTACATAATATCTGTAATGATATTAAAGGCGAGGAACCTGAAGAATCCGGTACATGGGGCGCAATCTGTCTGGCCGATTTCGGTGATGGCGGCGTAGCACTGGTGGCTTACCCGCAGATTCCACCTCGCAACAAAGTATGGGCAAAAGACGGAGCCTGGGTTCATACAGCCAAGGTTGGCTTCGAGAAGTATTTCATGCGCAAGATGAGAACGGGTGTGTCTGAACCTTTTCTTGAGAAAGCATTCCTCAAACGCATGGGTATCGAACGACTGAAGTAACATAACAACAGAGCAGGCGGCTGTCGTCGTGGCAGCCGCCTGTATTCGGTCATGTATGCAGCCATGTCGTTGATGCTGTTAGCCCTGTTTTTGCGGTCGGTTAGATTTGATTATCGCAGTCTGGATGATGGTTGCTACTCTGGCGGTATATACAGGTGCAATCCACCCTTGCAGTTGATTGAACGGATCGTTTTGTATGCGGCGGATATTTATCGGGGTTGATGTATGAGTCTGTTGGTGATTGCACTGGCGCCGCTGGTTGGCATCTGTCTGGCCATATTCGGTGCAGGCGGTGGTATGTTGACCGTACCCTTGCTGACTCACGGTGTGGGCTTGCCATTGAAAAGCGCAATTGCAGCAAGTTTGTGGATTGTTATGGCGGTAAGCATGATAGCCTTGATTCGGCAGCGGGCATGGAAGCAGGTTCAGCCGAAACTACTGGCTTATTTCATGGCTGGCGGTGTGATTGGCAGCTGGGTCGGGGCGCATGCAGGGCTGGCTGTGTCAGATACTGTGCAGGGGGTGATGTTTGCCCTGCTGGTCTGGTTTGTGGCATGGTGGATGTCTCGGCAAGGCCCAGTGGATAGGGCATTGCAAAACCAGTCTCAACCATGCCGCTGTCTGTTGACTATGGTGGTCGGGGCGGCCCTCGGAATGGTCACAGGCGTACTCGGCGTCGGAGGCGGTTTTTTGATTGTACCGGCATTGATTTGGCTGGGCGTGTCGGATTTCAAGGTTGCGGTCAGCCATTCATTGATACTAATTGTGATCAATGCAGCAGTCGCTGCAAGCACTTATCTGGGGCGGGTTGAACTGGCCTGGCAGCCCATGTTCTGGATTACCGCCCTGGCGGCAAGCGGTTGTCTGGTCGGTGGCGCCATGATGAGCCGCGTTACATCTGCCCGTTTGCAGCAGATGTTCCGGCTGTTATTGCTATTGGTTGGGGCTATCATGCTCTACGATGCTATTTGATTGTAAGAGAATCATGAAGTGAGCAGATTATAGACCATATGCGGGAGACATTATGAGCAATGAATACAAACAACTGACGACTGAATTATCTGCCAGTATTGGCGGTATTCGCAAGGAAATTCCGGATGTGATGAAAGGCTTTTCGGCTATGGCTGGTGCAGCGATCGAAGACGGGGCACTGAGCAAGAAAACCAAGGAGCTGATTGCCCTGTCCATTGGCGTGTCCGGGCATTGCAAAGGGTGTATCGGCTTTCATGTCAAAGCGCTGATTGGTCTCGGTGTGACGCGTGAAGAATTGGCCGAGGCGCTGGGCATGGCAATCTATATGGGCGGTGGCCCATCATTGATGTATGCGGCTGAGGCGATGCAGGCATTCGTGGAATTTTCTGAATCATGAAACGGTTCGCATCGTGGCTGCATTGCCCGTCCATGGGTATGCTGATTGTTGCTGCACTGCTGCTTGGTGCGATGCCGATTACGCCGGAACCACATCTATTCGAGAAAATGCGCATGCTGATGAATGGCACTCTGGTCAAGCCGGTCGATATCTTCGACCTGTTCTGGCATAGCTGGCCAATCCTGTGGATTATCCTGCGCGTGCTGACGCCGGGAGCGGCGGGGCAATGCAGTATTCCGGATAAATCATGATGTTGGCGCTGGATATCGCCCTGTTTGCAGCCATCGCAGTCCTGTGCTGGCAGGGTTATCATAAACGCAGATTATGGTTTGTGGTGCCGGTATACCTGTGGTTGAAGTTGGGCAAGGGGCGTGGCTTCTGGATGCAGTTTCTTGTTTTTGGACCGGTCACTGTCATTGGCCTGCTGGCATGCCACTGGATCAATACGCATGGCTGGCATGCCACTGCAGCCGGAGGCATGCTATTTGGCATGACGCTCGGATTGGAAGCAATGCGTATTGCTGAGGAAGAACAGAAATGGAAAAGAGAAAAATGCGACGTGGAACTGGAACAATAAAAAAGAGTCTGTTGGTCTTCATGCTATTGTATTCAAACTGGTGTTCTATCCGACCTTGGGACAGACCGCTCCAACAGCTATGAAACTCAAAACAGGAGTAACATCATGAAACGATTGATTCTGGTAATATTAGCTTGCTGCCCAAGCCTTGCGCTGGCTGACCCACTGGATACCGGCGAGGCCTATTCCACACGCTCCGGGTCACCGCAGTGGATGGATAATATCGACCTGAGTTTGTTGTTGGTCGATTATGGTATTTTCGCGCTAACCCTGATTGGGCTGGGCTGGTTATTATTCAGGAAGCCGACCTATCTGGCGCGCCTGGAAGCTGTAGTTCGCGCCCCATTCGCCGCTATTTTCGCCGCCGCGAAGCGGGCTGGAGGCGTCACCGGGTTTGTGCTGCAACTATTCGGAGGCATTGCCGTATTTATCAGCCTTGGCGCTTGGGTATTATTCTGCCAATGGCTAAAACATATCGGGCTCGGAGCGTTTTCCATGATCGGACTGGCATTTGTCGCACTGATATTGGTGCGGCTGATTAAGGGCAATGAACGTGAAGTGCCTGCACCATAAGGTTCGATATCCATTTCGAAGAAGATCTAACCCGGTGAAAGGGTGCGCGGTCTCATCAAGGGGTATGTGCTGTAAAATCGATTTTAGCAGTTTTTATTGCATGCATGAAAGGCACACTTCTTGCTAATCTTCTGTTGAATAAAAAATGGAATATTTTGCCATTTTGTTATTCAATCGTCGGGTATTTGCAACGAGATTGCATAGCTATTCGGCGCAATCGTGGTTTCACCAGGGAGATGTAGCATGAATGATGGACATCAAGAGATTCTAACGCTGTTTGCCAGCTTATCCGAAGGGGATTTTACATGCCGCGCTCAAGGTGATGATGAACTGGTTCGACAAGCCAACCGGTTGGCTGAACAGTTGGAACATCGCATGCTGGAACAGCTTGACGATATGGTCGGCATGACCATGAATGCATTTGAAACGACGATTACCATGGGGCGCTTAGAGCAGGATATTAGCCGTTTGGATGAGCGGGCCCTGGCGATGGCCAGCGCCAGTGAAGAGATGAGCGCCAATGTGACCCACGTGGCGGAGCGTACCGATCAGGCAAATATCAGTATTATTGATGCCAACCAACAGAGCCAGGACGCCGGTGAGGCGGTCTCGCATGCTGTGGATGCGATGGGTAATATCAATCAGCAAGTACAGCAAGCTGGCGAACGTGTGCAGGCATTGACGGAGGCCTCCACAGAAATCAACGGTATTTTGACTGTGATTAAGAAGATTTCCGACCAGACCAATCTTTTGGCCTTGAATGCAACGATTGAGGCTGCACGAGCCGGTGAAGTGGGCAAAGGTTTTGCCGTGGTCGCCCACGAAGTCAAGGAACTGTCCCATCAGACCAAAGAGGCGACAGAAAATATCGTCGATAAAATCAAGCGTATTCAACAAGATGTTTCGGCTATATCTGAATCGATGCAAGGCATTACCGCAGCGGTAGGGCAGGGTGGTCGGGATATGGGCAATGTGAATGAGCGTATGGGTGAGATGGCCGGGGCATTGCAGATGATTGCCGGAGAGGTGGATCAGGTTACAGGTGCAATGCAGGATCAATCCGATGCAGCGCAAGAGGTGGCTGTGTCGGTCGCTGAAACATCGAGCATGGTTAGCAATGCCCGTCATGTGGTGGATCAAACGCTGAAAGATACGGATGCGCTGGAAGACAAGCTGGTTGCCGAAATTCAGGAATTTGCCAGTATGAAGCTAAGCGGTGCAATTTTGAGGCTGGCCAAATCCGATCATATTTTGTGGAAGAAGCGTTTGATTAATATGATTCTGGATCGTGGTGAAATTGAGCTTTCCACCGTGGCCAGTCACCACGACTGCCGTCTGGGAAAATGGTACGATACACTCGGCAATGAGGTTTATGGTCATAGTTCCACATTTAAACAACTGGCAGAGCCGCATGAGCAGGTGCATTCGCTGGGTCGGCGTGCAGTGGAACGTTATCATCAGGGTGACAAAGAGGGTGCTATCGCCGATGTTGAAGCCATTGCACCACTGTCTGAAACGGTTGTGGGCTTGCTGGAGCGTTTGATTGAGGAGACATCCCGCCAGGAATAATTTTCGAATTTATATCAAACAAAGGAGATAGAAATGGCAAAAGGAATGAAAGATTTTGTGGCAGAAGCCAGAGCCAGGGTGGCGGAAGTATCCACAGAGGATGTGGCAACCATGTCAGACGGTTCGATTTTGCTGCTGGATGTGCGCGAGCCGGGCGAATTTCAGGCTGGTTTTTTGCCCGGTGCAGTCAATGTCCCGCGTGGTATGCTGGAGGCAAAAGCTGATCCGTCCATGCCGCCACATGATGCTCGACTGGCGGATCGTGAGCAGGCCATAATCGTATATTGCGCCAGTGGTGCACGCAGCCTGCTGGCCGCATCAACCTTGCTGGAGATGGGCTTTACCAATGTGAAATCCATGGCGGGCGGCTTCAGCGCCTGGCAACAGGGTGGGCACGAAATCGCAGGCGTGTAAACTGAACTTCGGATAAACAGGGAAGCAGCGCGGATATGGCCAGAGGAGAATGATGAAGAGACAAACCATGTTTGATGCCGTGGGTGGATTGCCGGTGATGGAGCGTGTACATAAGCGTTTTTATGACAAGGTGTATGCCCACCCATGGCTGGGGCAGTTTTTTGAAGGCCATGATCAGGCCGCAATTGAATTGCGCCAGACCCAGTTTATGGCGGAGAAAATGGGTGCGGACAGGCCCTACCCGGGTCGTGAATTGCCACTGGCTCATCGCCGCATGTATATCACGGAGGAACTACTGAATGTGCGTCAGGCATTGCTGCGTGAGTCGCTGGAGGAAGAGGGCGTGGCTGAAAAAATGATTGCCCGCTGGTTGAAGATCGACAAGGCATTTTGGGGTCAAATCAGCAACGAATCACTGGATGAGTTCCATCTGGTTGATTTCAAATATGAGCAGCCGCTGATTGTTGAAAAACCAGCGGCATCTTAATCAGACCAACAAAGATACCACAGTAAATCCACCCGCGACCAGCCAGACAAATAGCACCAGCGCCAGAATAAAGGGTTTGATGCCAACACCCTTGAGTTTATCGAGGCTGGTTTCCATGCCCAGAGCGGTCATGGCCATGGTCAATAAAAACTGATCAATATGTTGCAGGCTCGCCACCCATGATGCCGGCAGCAGGTGCAGGGAATTAAATCCAACGACAGCCAAAAAGCCCAGAGCAAACCACGGTATGGTCAATGATGTTGTGTTGTCTGCGCCATGACCGCGTTCACCATATTTTGCCCACCACCAGCCCATAAACAGCAGGGCAGGCACGAGCAGCATCACACGGGTCATTTTCACAATCACAGCATCGTTGCATACTGTTTGGCCGATATCACTGGCTGCTCCGACAACCTGAGCGACTTCATGCACTGTTGCCCCGATGTAAATACCCCATCCATGTGAATCAAGGTTGAGGATACCCCATTGGTAGATCAGCGGATATATCACCATAGCCAGGGTGCCGAAGGCGACAACGGTTGCCACGGCAGTGGCCGTTTGGTGACCTTTGGCCTTGATGACGGGCTCAAACGCCAATATGGCGGCCGCTCCGCAAATCGCACTGCCGGCGCCGGTCAGCAGGGTGGTTTGTTTGTCCATTCCCAACAGATAAACACCTACAACGTAAGCAATGGATAATGTGCTGACCACGATGACGCTTGCCGATGCAAAACCAACCCAGCCAATCGTCATCACTTCCTGCAGGGTGATATAAAAGCCATACAATATGACGGCCAGGCGGAGGATTTTTCTGGCAGTAAAACTTATACCCGGCAGCCATGCTGTCGGCATGCGATGATGCAGGGTGTTGGCATAGAAAATACCCAGTAAAATGCCGATAATCAGCGGGCTGATGCCCAGATGATGAACCCACTGCCATTGACTGATTTGCGTGGCGGCCAATGCGAACAGGGTGACAAATAAAATGCCATTGGCTGTATCGGCCCGTTTTTCCTTATTGAACACAACATTCCTCCGTACCTGGCATGGTGCGCAGTGTATCGTTTCATTGTATCATGAATAATGATGATTTATGATATAATATATCATATTTAGTAATATAATTGCCGCATGAATATTTATCCGGAATATCTGTTCACCTTCATGACTATCCATGGGTTCGGGGTGAACGAGGCTGGCGCCGGAAAAATATTTGCGCGTATATGGATGACAACAACCGGAGAGCATCCTGATGCTTGTGTTGACTGGAAAGTGTTTTGCTATAATCATCTGCCTCTATGACGGTACAACAGTTCAACCAGCGTACAGGGCTGGCAATGTTTGCATGGCTGGCTTTGCTGATTTGTCTGATCTCGGCATCCACGATTCACCATCATCAAGATGGCGTACACCTGCTTCATGCCTGCCAGTTATGCAACCTTGAAAATATTACAACCCATGGTTCAGCAGTATCTCTGATTACGCTTCCGGTGATGGGGCAAAACATCGAAACTGAAGATTTGGTCTTGCATCCGCGGCCAATTCAGCGTCGATACGCTATTATTGATATTCGTGGTTCTCCTGCTATTTCGTAAATAATTCCCGACCCTGAATATTTAACATCAGCACGGCTGGCCATCTGTCAGCCCGGTGCTTTGACAGGAATATTCAATATCCAGTTCAACCGTATGATTGCAGCGGCTTTTTGCCGTGAGCAATGGCATGCGGGGAACCGATTTGGCAATCAAACAGGAGAGAAACGTGAATCGCTATATAAAACCAATGCGCCTGTATGGGCGTTTACATCCCATGAGAAAATCGCAACGGCAAAACAGTCCATCTGTACTGGCTATCATCGTATGCGCGCTTGTCCTGGCCGGCACGAGCTTGCCCATGGAAAGCCGGGCATCAGAATCTGCTGAAATAAACAGTTTAAAACAGCAGCTGGAGCAGACGCAAGCCCTGCTGCGACAGATTCAGCAGCGACTGAGCCGACTGGAGCAGCATCAGGCCGACAAACCATCCACAGTCGCAACGACCAAAACCGATGCGCCTCCATCGCCAGCCAGGCCTCAACCCGTCAGGCCGGTCATGCCACAATACACAGCCCAGGCTCCGCAGCCGGCGCAGGCCTCTGCGCCATCACCATCCGGCACCGCTTCCGCCAATGCGTTCAATCCCCAACTCAGTGCTGTATTGAACGGTTCATACATGGCATTCAGTCAGCCACCATCCGGCTTCGCTATTCCGGGCTTTCCTGTCAGTGATGCAGCCGGGCTCGGTAAGCGGGGATTCGGTATCAATGAATCGGAACTCGATCTGGCATCCAATATCGATAATCTGTTTTACGGCAGTCTGACTGTATCGCTGGCGCCCGAAGGCGGCGCCAATGTTGAAGAAGCATTTTTACAAACCTTGACTGCACCCTTCGGCATGACGCTGAAGGCCGGGCGCTTCTTTTCCGGCATTGGTTATCTGAATCAGTTTCATTCCCACCATGATGACTTTATTGACAGGCCGTTGCCGAACCGGGCCTTTCTGAATACCCAGTTCGGTGATGACGGCGTGCAACTGCGCTGGCTGGCTCCAACCGATACATTTTTGGAGCTGGGTGGCGAGATATTCAGCGGACGCGCATTTCCCGGCGCTGGCGGAACCTTGCGCGGGCAGGGCACATGGGATGCGTTTATAAATGTCGGTGGCGATATCGGCTACAGTCAGAGCTGGAAGGCGGGCCTGTCCTATTTGCACGCCCGTTCAGTGGCCCGCAACGCATTCGATGCAGCCGGCAATACTGTCGGTAATTTTTCCGGCAACAGTCGTTTGTTGCTGGCCAGTCTGGTCTGGAAATGGGCGCCCAACGGCAATCCTGTCAATCAGAACTTCCGTTTTCAGAGTGAGTTCTTTTACCGTCATGAACGCGGGCTGTTCGGGACTGTTACGCCGGTTTCATCGTATCTGGGGCGTCAGTTCGGCTGGTATGCGGAGGGGGTTTATCAATTTAAGCCGGCTTGGCGAATCGGTTTGCGCCATTCGGAACTGTTTGCCAATAACAGCGGCGCGGCTGTCACGTTCGGTAGCATACTGGATACCGGCGGCCATCGTCCGCGTCGGGATAGCGTGGTGCTCGGCTATAATAACAGTGAATTCTCGCGCATTCGCCTGCAAGGCTCACGCGATGCCACGCAAAACAAGGTGGATTATCAGATGGGTCTGCAATATGTCATGTTGCTTGGCGCACATGGCGCACACCAGTTCTAATGTAATGATAACAGGAGATACTATGAAACTACATAAACGCATGATGATATTTACATTGATGCTGGGCGCAGCCATGACGGGCTTTGTCGCGTCAGCATGGGCCGATGTCCGAATCTTTGCCTGCGAGCCGGAATGGGCGGCGCTGGCGACTGAAATCGGGGCGGGTGACGTATCCATCTATACGGCCACGAATGCCTTGCAGGATCCGCATCATATTCAGGCGCGCCCGAGTTTGATTGCACGCATGCGCCGGGCTGATCTGGTGATTGCGACTGGCGCCCAGCTGGAAATCGGCTGGTTGCCTGTACTGTTGCGCCAGAGCGCCAATCCTGCCGTTCAGCCGGGACAGGCGGGCTATCTGGCTGCCGCCGATTATGTGCATAAGCTGGAAGTGCCCACCAGCGTTGACCGCGCACAGGGCGATATTCATCCGGGCGGCAATCCGCATATTCAGACCGCCCCGAATAATATTGCCATTGTTGCGGGCGTGTTGCTACAGCGCTTGCAGCAGATTGATCCCGAACATGCGGATGCCTATCAGGCGCGTTATAACAATTTCATGGGGCGCTGGAACACAGCGATGACGCGCTGGCAGCAGCAGGCCGCGCCGCTGCACGGGGTGCGTCTGCTGGTATATCATAAAGGCTGGGCCTATATGATACGCTGGCTCGGCATGGTCGAAGCCGGTACGCTGGAACCTGTCCCCGGCGTGCCGCCGACCACATCGCATTTGTCCAATTTACTGGCGAAATTGAAACAACAGCCGGTTGCGATGATTGTCTATGCCGCCTATCAGGACTCCAGGGCAGCCGAATGGCTGGCCGATCGGGCGCATATTGCAGCCGTAAAATTACCCTTTACCGTGGGTGGAACGGATGCGGCAATCGATCTGTTTGGGCTGTATAATGATACGATTCATCGTATGCTGGCGGCGGCCGGGAGCAAACAGCCGTGAATATGGACGGGCTGGATCTGAGTATTCTCGGCCCGGCCTTGCTTGCAGGTATACTGGTGCTGACTACGCATGTGCCGATGGGCATCAAAGTGCTGGAACGCGGCATTGTGTTTATTGATCTGGCCATCGCGCAGATGGCCGGCGTCGGTATTATTGCCGCTGATATGCTGGGACTGCCGATGCATGGCGTCAGCGTACAGCTGGTTGCTACTGCAACGGCCATGGCCGGCGCTCTGTTGCTGGCATGGCTGGAAAAACGCTATGCTGAATCACTGGAAGCGCTGATTGGTATTCTGTTTGTGCTGGCAGCCAGTATCAGTATTATTTTATTGAGCAAGAATCCGCATGGCGGCGAGTATCTAAAAGATCTGCTGGTTGGTCAGATCCTGTGGGTCAGCCCGCATGATTTGATTCCGGCAGCATGCATATATGCTGCTATTCTGATACTATGGAGACTATTCGGGCAGCGCATAACAGGGGTATTATTTTATCTACTGTTTGCCATCATGGTGACCGCATCGGTGCAACTGATTGGCGTGTATCTGGTATTCGCCAGCCTGATTATCCCCGCATTGACAGTCATGCGCGTACGGCGATTTCGTATCTTATCCGGTTACGGCCTTGGCGTAGCCGGATATGCAGTCGGCCTGATTACCTCAGCGCTGTTTGATTTGCCAACCGGGGCCATCATCGTATGCAGTATTGCGCTGCTATCTCTTGTGTTTACTGCATTGAATGCGCATGGATCTGTTCCACCCCGTACGATGAAACCATAGTAGGGCATGGAAGAAATCATGCGTATCACAATGAAATTATTATGCTGTTTGTGCATTGGCTTGCTTGCTGCCTGTGCATCCGCACGTCATGTTCATCCGTCATCACGTGCAGCGGAATTGCATGAGCATTATATAGGCGGGGATCTGTATCAGGTTGGCCGTCATATTTATCATCACCCGGAATGGAAAAGGCCATCTTAACGCGCGTTGTTTGTTTCATGTTAACTTCATGGCAAATGTATGCAGATGGACATGTTACAAAAAATGATGATATATCATATTTGGTGACATAATTGCCGCATGAATATCAACCCGGAACATTTATTCAGTTTTATCGCATTGGTTCAGACCGGCAGCATGAGTGCTGCTGCCAAATCCCGATGTCTAACGCAACCGGCTATTTCCAATCAGTTAAAACGCTTGCAGGACACGATTGGTATGCCGCTTTATCGACGCTGTGGGCGCGGTGTTCAGATAACGGGCACAGGCGAAGCTTTTTATATACATGCATTAACAGTTCAACAGTCCATGCAGGATTTAAACAGTTTTGCTGAAGCACTGCATGGTCTGACAGCCGGGCGCGTACATGTTGCAGCCAGTCAAACCATTGCCGGATCATTGCTGCCCTCTGCGCTGGTGCAATTTCGCCGTCAATATCCGGATATTGAAATCTTTGTGGATAGCGGCAATAGCCAGCAGGTATTCCAGCATATGCAGTCGCACGATATCGGACTGGTGGAGAGCCTGTTGCCCGAAGTGGCGCCCGATTGTTGTCGGGTGGAAATGCTGGGCCATGACAGCATCGTTGTTGCCATGTGTCCGGGTCATCCGCTGGCGCTCAACAAGGCGGTGGGATTGCGGGCATTACAGGAATATCCATTGATCTGGCGCGAATCCGGTTCCGGTACGCGGGAGGCGCTGGAGCAGGCATGGATGATCGAGACAGGCACGCGTCCGGAAGTGCACCTGTGCATGGGCGGCGTCTCGGCAGTGCTCGAAGCGGTGCGACAGGGCTTGGGGGTTGGCGTGGTTTCACAATATTGTCTGCCCACAGGTGAGAGCGTTCTGATTACCCGTCCACTACAGCCGCCGCTGCGTCGCCCCATGAGTTTACTGATCCCGGCGAATATATCTCCCATTGCAGCGTTGGTGGCAGACTTCCTGCGAACATATTTAAAAGAAAAACTGGAGCCTTTATGAAATGTGTGATTCAAGCCTGGCATCACCATGAAAGCGAACTACGCCGCTGGTTATTGTCCAAACTAAAAAATCCGACTGATGCCGAAGATCTGATTCAAGATGTGTTTGAAAAAGCAATGTTGCAGGGGGAGCGGTTTTGCTCCATCAAGAATGCGCGTGCCTGGCTTTTTAAAGTCGCACGCAATGCCTTGATTGATCGTTATCGCATGCAGCATGATCAGGTGGAATTACCTGACAACCTGACAGTTATCGAAGATGAACCAGAGGCTGTGGATAAACTCTCTGAATGCCTGCCACGTATTCTCACTGAATTATCGGATGAAGATAGGGAAGTCATTACCCTGTGCGATCTAAATGAAATGCCACAACAACATTATGCGCAAATGAAAGGCATTTCACTCTCTGCTGCCAAATCTCGCATCCAGCGTGCCCGCAAGCGAATGCAGCACACGCTAGAGATCAACTGCCAAGTGAAACGTGATAGCACGGGAAATGTATGCTGTTTTGTACCCCGTGAACCAATAAAATAGAGTTTGAAAACTGATGTATGACGGATTATCATGGCTCGATAGCTTGTTATCGGATACGGATTCGATTATTCCGGGCAGATTTACAGTGGTTGATATCACGCTCTTTGTCGCTCTGTATTTTGCAGCCAGTATCGGCTGGCCAATTAAAACAGAGTTTCGTCAGCTCATTCAATGGTTCACCACTACAGCGGCTCGCTCGTCGGCGATAGCTAGCCTGCATCAAAAGTCTGTAGAAACAGGAGTTCGTTATTAACACTACCAAGAAGATTCAAGAATAGTGATGTACAAGTCTATTTATCAT
>CAJXNE010000037.1 GCA_913056285.1 uncultured Zetaproteobacteria bacterium
TTTCGCACGCCATCATCCGCAATAAAGGCCCATGCCATTGCACCGAAAAGACGTAATCCGGATTCTATCATGTTGTAATTCATTCGTTGGATTTTCGCAACGCGACATACGTCGCAATTCAGCACCTGCCATCAAAACGAGGTAACTGTTCAGATTGCCCACATTTTGTCCGCTGCCAAGGAAAAAGCGCGCAGCATACTCACCGCCATGTCATTTGCGTCTTTTATCTCTGTCAGAGACTATTTTTCTGACAAAGATAAAAGACGCAAATGACACTATTGTTAAACAATGGAGCACTTTTGACGCCAGCAGCGGGCAAAAGGTGGGTGAGCTGAATAGTTACAGTTTAAAGCAACTTTTCTACCGCCACCTCATCGCAATCGGCAAAGCGGGAGCAATGGATACAGACGGTCCAGATTTTGTGGGGCAGACTTTCTTTGGATACGATGGCATAACCCTGCTTGATAAAAAAGCCGGTGACATAGGTCAGGGCGAACACCTTGCGCACGCCGAGACTTTTCAGCCATTGCTCGCAACCTTCAACCAGCACCTGACCAATGCCGTGTTTCTGTTCATCCGGCTTAACTGCGAGTGAGCGTACTTCAGCCAGATTTTCACCGTAGATATGGGCGCATACTGCACCCGCCAGACTTCCATTAACATCAGCGACCAAAAATTCCTGTAAATGCTGGAAAATATTATCGCGGTCACGCATCAGAATAATATCGTGTTCGGCAAAGGGCAGCAGCAGTTGATAAATGGAGTCAACATCGTCCACAGTCGCATTGCGAATTTGAATCGACCGGGTCGCTGGGTGGGTCATGACAAAGCCGCCACTTGCCCACGCGCCAGTATTTCGCGTGCATGCTGTAGCGATTGTTCACCGTCACCGCCCAACATGCGGGCGATTTCACTGTGCCGGGACTGCGCTTCGATCGTTTTCAGACTGGTAATGGTGCGACCGTCTTTCTCCGCCTTGCTGATCACCACCTGATGATCCGCGCACGAAGCCACCTGCGGTAAATGCGAAATCGCCAGTACCTGGCGCTGCTTGCCCATGCGAGCCAATAATTCTCCGACGCACCACGCTGTTTCGCCGCCAATGCCGGTATCGACTTCATCGAATACGGCCAGTTGCGGCATATCCTCCAGTGCTCCGCAAGCCTTGAATGCCAAAACCAGACGCGAGAGTTCGCCGCCGGAGGCCACCGCAGCCAGTTCACGCCATGGCTCGCCCGGATTGGACATGATTTGAATGCCAACAGCATCCCAGCCGCTGTCATGCCACGCTGATTCATCTGATTGAACTGATTCATCTGATTTATCGGATTCAACTGAAGCAGGGCGCACATCAAAGCGAATCTGCATGCCCGCCAAAGCCAGCTTATCCATAAACGGGCGCAACTCAGCCACCAATGCATCACCACCGCTTTTACGCGCAGCACTCAGCGCTGAAGCACATTGCTGATAGCGTGCGCCCGCCTGCTCCAGCGCCTGAGATAAACCCGCCTCATCCCAGCCAGCCGTATCCAGCCCTGCCAGGCGATTCTGCCAATCATCCATCAGTGCCAGCAAACCGGCTTCATCACAATCATGCCGACGCATCGCCTCGTGCAGATCCATCAGTCTCTGCTCGGATTGCCGCAGCCCGATTTCATCAAAAGACTGATCCAGCACACTGCGTAATTCGGGTGTAATTTCACCCACCAACGCATCCACCTGATCAAGCATTTCCCTGCTGCGATGCAAGCCCGCATGAAAATCCTCTGCGCTGACAATGGCGCGGCCTGCCCGGGCAATCAATTCACGTACCGAAGGCTCCGCCTCATCAAGCAATTGCACTGCATCAGCAGCAGCCTGCTGAATCTGGGCATGATGGCGCCCTGCATCCACTTCGGTTTGCAATGCATCGGCCAGTTCATCATGAATTTCGAGAGCTTGCAGGCGAGCCAGTTGCTCACGCATCCAGGCTGACTGCTGTTCGGTTTCGCCGCGTTCAGAATGCAGCGACTGCAAGCGGGATTTGAGTTGCCGCCAATCTCCATAGGCTGCCTGCATATCATCAAGCAGCAGGGAGGGAACACGCGCATCCAGCAATTGCTGCTGCACCGAATCCTGCATCAGCGCCTGATGTTCATGTTGACTATGCATATCCAGACACAGTTTTCCGATTTGCTGCACCGTTTTCAACGGCGTCGGTACGCCATTGATAAAGCTGCGTGAACGCCCTGCTGCAGTCACCACTCGCCTGAGAATCAGCTCGCCATCGACATCGATATCCACTGCCTTAAGCAGTGCATCCAGCCGCGCATCCGAACCTTCCCATACCGCCGTCACTTCAGCCTTGTCGGCCCCATGGCGCACCCAATCCGCACTGGCTCGCGCCCCGAACACCGCCCCCAGCGCATCGCCAAGCATGGATTTACCGGCTCCTGTTTCGCCAGTGAATACCGTCATGCCTTCACCCAGTTCAAGATGAACCTGCTCAATCAGTGCAAATTGTTTTACCGTTAGAGAGATCAGCATTTTTTGTATATCTATTCCTTATCATGAACCACGGATGGACACGGATGAACATAAATTAAAGGTCAAATTTCTAACACGCTTTGCTTTGACATTATCCGCGCGTATCTGCGTTCATCCGAAGTTCTGTGTGTTCTAATCTACTTCAGTCTACTTCAATCTGCCCGGCCCAGTGCAGCTTGCTCCTTAATACTTCGAAATAGTGCCTGTCCGGCTGATAAACCAGCGATACATAGCCACCTTTGCGGATGCGGACATGATCGCCCTGCTGCAATTGCGATAATTCCTCTCCGTCCAGATTCACCGCTGCACCATGGAGAGATTCCACCAGATTCAATTCCACCGGATCATCTGCCGATATCACGATGGGACGATTGGACAGGGTATGCGGACAAACAGGAACCACATTGATGGCATTGACTGAGGGATGCACAATCGGGCCGCCGGCAGATAAAGCATAGGCTGTAGAACCAGCCGGCGTTGCCAGAATCAGGGCATCACCGCGCATGCGAAAGACAAACTGACCCCGCACTGCCATTTCAAAACCAATCATGCGTGGCACCGCACTGCGTTCGAGCACCACATCGTTCATGGCATTGCCACAGGCCAGTTTCTGACCACCACGCCATACTTCCGCATGCAGGGTAAAATGATGAATCGTTTTCAGATTCCCAAGCAGAATATCCTCAATCACTTCAAACATGCTGCCGACAGGTGTATCGGTAAGAAACCCGAGTCTGCCCAGATTGATGCCAACAATCGGAGTTTTCGAGTCAATAAAATAACGTGCCACATGCAGCAATGTGCCATCGCCGCCAAGCACGATCATCAGATCAACCGCCTGCGGCATGTCAGCCGGAGCCAAACATGTATATTCCGGCGATAAAGACACTTCACCGCTCAGACTGCTGTCCACGAAGACATCACAACCACGCCGCACCAACCAGTCATGCAATTCGCACAGCAGGGCGCGAGCACGCGCATCGTTGGGCTTCAGGCTGATGCCGATGCGTTTCACCGGGAGGCTCCCTTCCAGCCTTTGGGTTGAACATGGCACTGAAAGCACTGATCGGCCTTTGTATGCCCCTTAGGCTGAGGATGAATGCCGGCACTGCCATGGCATACCATACAGGCGGCCTTGCTGGTAGCGGCGCGATGCGTTGCATCATCAGGCACCGCTTTGGTAGTGCGCTCGCTTGTCCCCAGTACCAAAAGCAGGACAACCGCTGCGATAATACCAAGAAAAATCAAATCCCGTTTGCCCGGCTGCCATTTCAGTTTTTGCTGATCACTCATGTGTTCTCCTGACTAAACTTGATGAAGTCGTAAAAAAGTCCATCCATGGCCTTTTTACTTCCGGAAAGCCAAAATCGTGGTTTTGATGCTCGGCATCCATGCCTCGCCCCGCATACGGCGGCTTGAAACCGTCCCATTCCGCGATCCTGCGGAATGGCCACTTTCCTTACAAATCAACCACTTGCATTGCAAGCTATTGATTTGCGCGCCCGTCCATGGGCGCGATGATGACTTTTTACGAAGTCATCAAGCTTGTTAAGCAGGCCACTCTGGCCGATTCGCCATTGGTATGCCATATCAGATTCAACTGCAATACTTTTGTTTTTTTAGCAGGCGCTGATAGCTTGCGCCACCCATCGGAAACAATCCCCGATTACTATGAAACCAAGAGGATACAAATATGAATGTTGATCAACATTTAAAAGTTGCACAGTGGCACATTGAACAGGCACGTTTGCATGCGACCACCCAGCATACCTGTGGCTGCCCGGTAAACGAGCACTACCAGAAAATCATTGATGAAGTCGAAACCGGTAAAATCGAAGAAGAACTGGCCTGCTCCGTCGATTAATCAAACGGTTCGTATCGTTTAAAGCCGCCCTCTCGGGGCGGCTTTTTTTCTTTACGCTTCCTGCCAGATGAACCCATCTGCGTTTATCTGCGTCCATCCGCGTCTAATCTGATTTTGACTTTGACTACATTTCCGGCATATACCCATAATTTGCAAATCAATTACCCGAGTTTTATAATCAAGTATTGTTCGCGGCAGAAATCAACTCATGGGCTGAATACATGCCCAAAGGAGAAAAGATATGAACATTCTGCAAGATCACAAACTCACCATCATGGCCGGTTTTGTACTGACAGCCATCCTGATCGGCATTGCAACAGCAACAGGCGGCGGTCTTTCCGGCGACCAGTTACTCGGTGCTGTCGCGCGTTGGGGCCATTTCCTGGCTGGCATCACCTGGATCGGTTTACTTTACTATTTTAATTTTGTTCAGGTTCCATCACTGGGCGGCGTATCCGCCGATACCAAAGCTGATTTATTCAAGGAAGGTAGCATTGTTCGCCGGGCGCTGTTCTGGTTCCGTTTTGCCGCCATGTTCACCGTCGCATTCGGCCTGTTGCTACTGTTCGGCCTGTGGAAACAGGGTGGTGCAGCCGCTATCAGCACTGATATCATGATCGGTGCCACCTTCGGCATCATCATGTGGATCAATGTCGCTTTCATTATCTGGCCAAACCAGAAGAAAGTGATCGGCATCGTTGAAGCCAGTGCCGATGAAAAAGCAACAGCTGGCAAGAAAGCCCTGATGGCCAGCCGCATCAACACGCTGTTGTCGATTCCGATGCTGTTCTTTATGGCAGCCAGCGCTCACTTCCAAATCTTCGGATAATATCCCCCATTGGATCAGCCATGATCCAATACAATCTATGACCCAATACAATGGGGGGGGGGCGTCATGCGCCCCCCTTTTTCTTTGCTATATCATGTTAACGCAGTGGACTTTTTCCTACCCATGCGAGTTTATTATCGACTGCATCACCACCACAACTCAGGCGATTTACAAAGACCGAAACAGGTTCCATGCCGTTGAAAATATCCAAAATACCGCATCGTGCTTCACGATCATTGACAAGGATGCGGGTATGCATGAAGAGCGTGAGATAGCCTGAGCTTAAAATGCCTGCGGTGCGGATGGTTCTTCGGCAGGTGCAGTGTTGGCTGATGGCGTGCTTGGGCTTGGCTGTGTTTCAGCCGGTGCTTTTGCAGGGGCATCAGCAGCAGGGGTCTGAACCGCTGGTGCAGTTTCCGGGGCTGTTGCTGGTTCCGCAGTACTACTGTTGGCAGGCGTGTCAGCGGGAGCGTTGGTCGATTCGGTTGTCGCAGGTTGATCAGGGGTGGCCTCTACTTGTGGCTGTGTAATTTCAGCAGGTGCAGTCGTTTCAGAGGCGGGTTCGGTAGCGGGTTCTGGAGCCGGTTCAACGATGGCTTCGGGCGTTGCTTCTGTGGATGCTGGCGTATCCAGTTGTTCGCTGATGGAGGTCAACGTCTTGAGCATTTTTTCAACTTCGGAAATGGCTGCTTTGGTTCCTTCTCCAGCCAGATCACCAATGTCTTGAATATTTTGCAACGCTTTTTTCAGCTTGGTTTGAATCAGGTTTTCCCGATTGGTATTTACTTCTTCGCTGAGGCTGGAGATTTGTTCGGAGGTCGCTGCAAGTTTATTGTCGATGCTGCTCAGGCGGGTTTCGAGCTTGGAATCATCTTTTCCGGATGAGGCGGTGTATACCGCATAACCTGCCAGAATCAGCGCAAGCAATGCAATGATGATAGATGTGTGCGGCTTGCAGCAACTGCCACGCGTGCAGCATGATTTACCGTCTGACTGTTGAGATGGCTGATCGGAAGGTTGTGTTTCAGTGGTTTCCACAGATGGGGACTCCTTAACAGCTTCGTTGGCAGTTTCGTTATTATGTTCGGACATTTTTATCTCCCGGGTCGCAGTATTCATGATGCAGCCGTTATCCTGATCATATTGATAATTCCACGCAACACGCGATTCGAATTTATGCGATGCTTTGTTGCGGTGGCGATGTGGGGAACGTGGTGCCATGATTCGCGCATCGATGGAATCGGGGTGGATATGAATATTCAGGAACAGATGGCTCTGCTGAGTCGAGGCGCGTTGGAGATTTTGCCGGCGGGGTCTCTTGAAACAAAACTAAAACTGGCTGCAAAAGAGAGCAGGCCATTGCGCGTGAAAGCTGGCTTTGATCCCACTGCACCCGATTTGCATTTGGGCCATACCGTGTTGCTGGAGAAATTGCGCCAGTTTCAACATTGCGGCCATCAGGTGGTATTCCTGATTGGCGATTTTACCGGCACGATAGGCGATCCGACCGGCAAGAATGAAACACGACCGCCGTTGACCCATGATGAAGTGCTGCTCAATGCCGAAACCTATAAAGAGCAGGTGTTCAAAATTCTTGATCCCAATCTGACCGAGGTGCGTTTTAATTCCGAATGGTTGGGCCAGTTGACGGCTGCCGATTTGATTCGCATTGCCGGCAAGGCGACCGTGGCGCGCATGCTGGAACGCGATGATTTTGAAAAACGCTATAAGGGCGGTCAGTCGATTTCCATCCACGAATTCCTCTATCCGCTGGTGCAGGGCTATGATTCAGTGGCGCTGGATGCTGATGTGGAGCTGGGTGGCAACGACCAGAAATTCAATCTACTCATGGGGCGCCAGCTGCAGGATTCCTACGGAAAATCGCAACAGGTGATTTTGACCATGCCTTTGCTGGAGGGCCTGGACGGCGTTAACAAGATGTCCAAATCGCTGAATAATTATGTCGGCGTGGCCGAACCGGCCAAAGAACAATTCGGCAAGCTGATGAGCGTGTCCGATGATCTGATGTATAAATATTATGAATTACTTACCGATGTGAATTTAGACGAGATTAAAACCATGCACCCGATGGAGGCCAAGAAACAACTGGCAGCTACCATTGTGGATCGTTTCCATGGCGCGGGTGCCGGGCAGGCTGCACGCGAGGGTTTTGAGGCACAGTTTGCCAAGAAAGAAATCCCGGATGATGTGCCGGAAGCAAGCATGGCGGCGGAAGAAGGCACATTGTGGATTATTAAAGCGCTTTCGCAATCCGGTTTGACCGCCTCCAATGGCGAGGCTATCCGCATGGTCAAACAGAATGCGCTGTCGATCGATGGCAAAAAAATAACCGATAAAGATTATCAGCTTCGGCCCGGCGGCCCCTACCTGATTAAACTCGGCAAACGCAAGTTTCTGAATCTGACAGTGACGGCGTAACGGATACCGACAGCGTATTGGCGAGAGTAAGTACTAGCTTCGCCTCAGTGATGGATGCTCAGATTTCTGAACCTGTTGCAGTATTATCGCGTACTGATTGTATTCAGGTTCACGGTCGTGAATTTTTCGTCAAGCGTGATGACCTGATTGATCCATTATTGAGCGGTAATAAGGCCCGAAAGCTATATCGATTGATGCAGGCTGAGAGCGGGCAATATAAGGCAATCACTTCGTACGGCGGCACGCAATCCAATGCCATGCTTTCGATTGCCGCCCTGTGTCATCAAAAAGGCTGGCAATTCCACTATACGTCAAAGCCGGTGCCGGATTACCTCAGGCGTAATCCGACCGGCAACCTGAAAATGGCACTGGAGCTCGGCATGCAGTTGCACGAGGTGGCACATGACGAATACAACGATGCAGTTCTCGCGTTAAAATCGATACGGGATGCTTCCACATTGTTTGTGCCGCAGGGCGGCGCGGATCCGATTGCGCAACAGGGCATCGAGCAGCTGGCTGAGGAGATTCGCCAATGGCGGCAGGCAAACGGGATCGAAAGACTTTATGTCGTCACGCCATCCGGCACGGGCACAACAGCCTGTTATCTGGCGATAGCGCTGGCTGATGCGGAGGTGTTGACCACGCCCGCAGTTGGCGAAAAGGATTATCTGCTGACGCAAATGCGTTGTCTGGGAGAAGTGCCTGCCAATCTGAATATTCTGGATAACAGCAAAAAACATCATTTTGCCAAACCGTATCGCGAACTGCTTGCTACCTATCAGGAATTAATCAGTGCCGGTATCGAATTCGATCTGATTTATGGTGCGCTGATGTGGCACACATTATTTCAGCATATTGATCGTTTTGAAGGAACCATACTCTATGTCCACAGCGGCGGCCTGATTGGCAACGAAACCATGCTGGCACGTTATCGCCACAAAAGAATGTTGAATTCACCAGGCAATTATAGCTCGCTATCCTCTGACCATGCTTAAGTTCCGGGGACATAATATATAATTATTGACAATAATAAATAAACCACTCAATTTCAGTCGATGGCACGAATGGAAAGAGTAGTGATACCGACAATTCCTCATCTTGTTACGCAGCGCGGTGTTCGTCGCATGAAGACTTTTTTTGATGATGAAGATTATCTATTGGCATCGGTTCGATATGTTGAGCGAATGTCCCTGATAGCCGGACGTGGGCTTGGACGGGCGTGCGCTTGGGAAAAAGGAAGCCGGGGACGAAGCGGAAAAGTGGGTGATCGTGCCTTTCAGCGACATATGATATGAAAAGCGATGAGCGTGATGAGCTGTTGGTCTGTCAGGTGAACAGATGAAACGACAGCTATTGATCGGCATCATGTCCGGCACATCCGCCGATGGCATTGATGTCGCCATTGTGCGCATGGCCAAACGCCCGGAACTACTGCATTTTTCTGAATACCCCATGCCACCCAAATTGCGCACGGCCATTCTGCGGTTGGTTGAGCCGGGCTTCGGAGAGATTGATAATATGGGGGGGCTGGATAAAGCGCTGGGGCATGTTTATGCCGAGGCTGCCCTGTCAGCAATCAAGGCGGCAGGATTGAAAATCTCCGATATCGCTGCCATTGGCAATCATGGGCAAACCATCAGACACCGGCCGACCACACACTATCCGTTCACATTGCAAATCGGTTGTGCCGCCACCATTGCCGAGCAGACCGGTATCACTACCGTTTCGAATTTCCGCAGCCGCGATTTGGCCGCTGGCGGTGAAGGGGCGCCGCTGGTGCCATTTGCGCATCAAAAGCTGTTTGCATCCGGACAGGAAAATATCGCTATTCTGAATATTGGCGGCATTGCCAATATCACATGGTTGGGCGCCGATGGCAACGTGGCCGGTTTCGATACCGGCCCCGGCAATATGATCATGGATAGCCTGATCCAGCAGATCAGTCAGGGCGAACAGCGCTTTGACAAAAATGGTCAATTGGCCGCCAGTGGCTCAGTCGATCCGGAACTGCTGAACAAACTGATGCAACACCCCTTCTTGCAACAGACACCGCCAAAATCGACCGGCCGCGAACAGTTTGGTAACGATATCGTTGATCAGATTCGGAACTGGCCGGATATCTCTGATGCAGATCGTCTGGCGACAGCATGCCGTTTCACGGCTGACAGCATTTGTAGCAGCGTGCGATTCCTGCAAGCCACGCCTGCCAGATGGCTATGTTGCGGCGGCGGCGTACGCAATCAGCATTTGATGAACATACTTTCGCAACAACTGGCCCCCGCATCTGTGACCACCACCGATAGCGCGGGAATACCACCGCAAGCGGTGGAGGCGGTGAGTTTCGCTCTGCTGGCCAGACAAACACTGCTAGGAAAAATCAACACGCTGTCGGCTGTCACCGGTGCAAAACGGGATGTCTGCGGCGGCCAGATCACGCCGGGCGACAACTGGCAAGCACTCCTGCAAAGCATACCTTCGTGGACCCGCTAACCCACGCGATATCGGGCGCAGCACTGGCCCGTGCATTCCCAAAGCAACCATTACCTGCCAGGCAGCTTTTTTTGATCACCCTGCTCGCTATGCTGCCGGACAGCGATATTGTACTGCGGCTTATTTCCGATCCGATGTATCTGCAACACCACCGGGGCCTCACCCATTCGTTGCTGATGCTTCCATTGTGGAGTTGGCTGATATTCAGCCTGTCCTCCAGGCAGGTAAAACAAAACCCGGCCATGCCCAAACTCATCGGGCTGGCGCTGCTGCTGCATATCGCGCTCGATGTCATCACCACCTATGGCACGATGCTCCTCGCCCCCGTCTCCGATAAACGTTTCAGTGTTGATCTGGTCTTTATTATTGACCCGCTGTTCTCAGCCTGTCTACTGATTCCTCTGCTGGCAGGATTCATCTGGAAGCAATATGCCCGTCGTTTGAGCATCATCAGCTTTGCACTGGCCTTTTCTTATTTACTGCTGGCCTACAGCAATCAGCAACAAGCCATTGAACTGACCAGAAAAGCGTACCCTGACGCCATCGCATATCATGCATTGCCGATGGCTTTTTCTCCCTTTAACTGGCAGCTCATTGCCGAATATCCGGATTATTATGTCCGTGCCGCCGTCAATCTGAAACCGGATTTTCCCGGTCTGCGTCCGTTATTCGACCCCACCTTCGTCACCACCCTGCTCTCCACGCGAATCTCCGCTCCAGATCAAATCCAATGGCAACAACTTCCTGCTATGCATACGGTGAACCATGTAGATCAACTACCGGGTACGGCATTTTATGCATGGTTTACCCGCTTCCCCGTACTGCTGAAGCAAGACAAGGACGCCATCGATTTTGGCGATCTGGCCTTCGGCGCCGGTGCTCCCGGTGTGCATGCTGCCTTCCAGCTACATATAGATTTACCAGGCAGCAATGCCAGTTCGCAACCACGTGCATGGCTGATCTGGCGAAATAACCGAAAAAGCGAACTCAAACAAACCACCACGCCATTCAATTGGCTACCCGCAAATGATACCGAAAAAACCCCGTAAACTTGCACGCAGTGCAAATTTGGTTTTGAATCGGATGATGATGCAAGCTCGGAGACTCTCATGAAATTTATTCGCGTATTATTCCTTACCATGTTGTTCCTGCTTCCGACAGCAGTTCAGGCCGTTGAAATTGAGGGCGTCACACTGCCAGACTCTATTCAATTGCAAGGCAAAACCCTGTACCTCAACGGGGCAGGTATCCGCACCAAATTCTTTTTCGATATTTATGTGGGTGGCTTGTATCTGGAACAGCATGCATCCAAAGCCAAAGCCAAAGAAATTCTCGCCGACACCGCCAACAAACGCATTACCATGGACTTTCTTTATGGCGAAGTGGAGAAAGAAAAACTCACCGACGGATGGGAAGAAGGCTTTGAAAAAAACCAGTCCGCTGCACACATGAAAGACTTGCAAACTCGGCTTGGTAATTTCAATGCGCTATTCAGCGATGCCCGCCGTGGTGATTCGGTTGTATTCGATCTTCTCGATGATGGCAGCACCCATGTCAGCTTTAACGGCCACGAGAAAGGCGTCATCCAGGGTGTGGATTTCCAGCAGGCGCTGCTGGCTGTCTGGCTGGGTAAGAAACCGGCAGATAGCGATTTAAAAAAGGCGATGTTGGGACGTTAATCTCCTAATCTTGAGTAACAAAATGGTGAGTTTACCATTTCGTCACTCAATCGTTGGGTGTTCACAACGCGACATACGTCGCTATTCAATCTGTAATTTTTCGTCTTTCCGGATTGGCTCAGAACTCGTCAAGATCATCAGCCATGGCCGCTTCAGTCTTTTTTCTGTATCAGTTCGATGGCATAACCATCGGGATCGCGCACAAAAGCGATCACGGTATCCCCATGTTTCATCGGGCCGGGCTCGCGGCTGATCATGCCACCATCAGCGCGAATTCGTTCGCACAAGGCATAAATATCTTCCGCACCGATGGCGATATGGCCGTAGGCATTGCCTTGTTCGTAGGATGATGTTTCCCAGTTATGCGTCAGTTCAATCACTGCCGTATCCGATTCATCACCGTAACCGACAAAGGCGAGCGTGAATTTACCGCCGGGATAATCCTTTCGTCGCAGCAGGCGCATGCCCAAAACATGCGTATAGAAATCAATCGATTTTTCGAGGTCACTGACTCGAATCATGGTATGCAGTAAACGCATTTCGTCACCTCGACTGGCGTTAGAATGGAAGCAGTCTAACATGCCTCATAACTTGTGTAATGCCTGCATTTCGGGCATTTTTCGCGACCTGTTTTCAATATGGAACAAACAACGCATGCGTGATTTTCTCCGCCCCGTGGCAATGGTTTGCGCACCGGGTGGAAAATACAGATGCGTTAGGAGATATGAATGCCTTCCCCTCTGATGCACTCTAAACTGACATGCCTGAAGCGTTTGCATAGCGGCAAGGTGCGCGATATGTACGAAATCGATGACAAACATCTGCTGATTGTCACCACCGACCGCCTGTCCGCCTTCGATGTGATTCTACCGACACCGATTCCCGGCAAGGGACATGTATTGAATGCGGTTTCAAATTTCTGGTTTAACAAGCTGTCTCATATCGTACCCAATCATGTTTCCAATATGTCGCTTGAAGAAGCGATCCCCGATGCACTGGAGCGACAGGCTGTGGCCGACCATGCGATTGTAGTCAAACGCTTAAAGCCACTGCCCATTGAAGCGATTGTGCGCGGTTATCTGATTGGCTCAGGTTGGAAAGAGTATCAGCAATCCGGATCGGTGTGCGGCATTGCGCTGCCATCCGGTCTGAACATGGCAGATCAGCTGCCGGAAGCGATTTTCACGCCATCCACCAAAGCCGAACTCGGTGCGCATGATGAAAATATCAGCATGGAAAACATGTGCGACATTATCGGCGTGAAACTGGCAGAACAGATGCGCGATATCAGTCTGCAGTTATACCGGGAAGCTGCGGCTTATGCGCTGGAGAAGGGAATCATCATTGCTGATACCAAATTCGAATTCGGACTGGATGAGAATGGCGCCATCACCCTGATTGATGAAGCGCTAACACCGGATTCTTCCCGTTTCTGGCCGGTTGACGAATATCAGCCCGGTATCAGCCCGCCGAGTTTCGACAAGCAGTTCGTGCGCGACTGGCTGGAAACGCTGGATTGGGACAAACAGGCTCCAGGGCCTGCTGTGCCGGATGCGATTAAAAACAAAACCTCGGAAAAATATCGTGAAGCGCTGGAACGCCTGATCGGACAGACGGCCTAGAGCAGCATGTTATGGCCTGTTGCGGCAATTCTGATCGGTATTCTGTTGCTGATCTGGAGTGCTGACCGTTTTGTAGATGGTGCGTCGTCGGTAGCCAGAAATCTGCGTGTACCGCCCATCGTGATCGGCCTGACCATCGTCAGTATCGGTACGTCCCTGCCTGAAATGATTGTTGCAGCAGTAGCAGCACTGGATGGAAATCGGGATCTGGGCATCGGCAACGTGCTCGGTTCCAATATTGCCAATATCGGGCTGGTGCTCGGAGTGACTGCGTTAATCATGCCACTGGCCGTACAATCAATCACATTGCGCCGGGAAATGCCCGTACTGTTTCTGGTTACGGCATTTGCTTTTGTACTGATGTCGGATGGCGAACTGGATGTTGCCGATGGCATCATGCTGATTGTCGGGCTGGTGCTGATGCTGATATGGATAGCACGCATTGGCCTGAAAGACAGGCACGATCCTCTGGTGGAAGAATTTACTGCGTCCGTGCCAGATCAAATGAGCATGGGGCAATCCGTTCTCTGGTTCATGATCGGT
>CAJXNE010000038.1 GCA_913056285.1 uncultured Zetaproteobacteria bacterium
GATTTGCGCGCCCGTCCATGGGCGCGATGATGACTTTTTACGAAGTCATCATATTCTAATAGTTTTTCAGGTAACGGGTGGTCATGATGCCTGATTGTTCCTGAGGCTGATAAAGAGTCGCACAAGGGAGCAAAGGCGTGAAGAATCCACTGTTGTCTGAAATTGCATCCCCCACCTTTGATCGCCCTCGTCAGCGTATGGTGAATGATCAACTTAAAGCCAGGGGAATCAGGGACGAACATGTGCTTGCTGCCATGTCGTCTGTGCCAAGGCATTTGTTTGTCGATGCGGCCCTTGCTGCTCGCTCCTATCAAGATTGTGCCTTGCCCATTGGCTGCGGTCAGACCATCTCTCAACCCTACATGGTTGCCCGCATGACCGAACTGCTCGAATTGAAAGGCCAAGAACGCGTGCTGGAAATTGGAACCGGGTGTGGTTACCAAACAGCCGTGTTATCACGCCTGTGTCGCAGGGTGTACAGCATTGAGCGCATTGAGGCATTGCAACAGCGAGCGAGGAAGAACCTGCGGGCAGCCCGCCTGGCCAATGTTATGCTCAAATGTGGCGATGGTATGGAGGGATGGGAAGATTATGCACCCTTTGATGCAATTATTGTGACTGCCGGTGGCTTTGCTTCCGAGCTATGGTTGCAGCAACTGAAACCGGGCGGCGTATTGCTATTGCCGGAAGGGTCCAATGGGTCACACCGACTGGTACGTCGCCGCAAACAGGCCCATGTGATTGCAGAGGAATATTTTGATGCATGTACATTCGTGCCGTTATTGAGAGGAGTGAACCATCACTAATACGTTGGGCAAACTGTCACCGGTGTTGTGGTTGAGAAAAATGTATCACTGGACATTGTCATGGGCAGATCACCCCAATGCCGGATGGGCGCTGTTTGCAATTGCCGTGATTGAGGCCAGCGTTTTCCCGATTCCACCGGATATTCTGCTGATTGCACTGGCACTTGGGCAGCCGCAGGCAGCGTTCCGGTTCGCAGCATTATCCACCGCAGGCACCACAGTGGGTGCAATCATCGGTTATGCCATTGGTATGTTCCTGTTTAATGCAGTTGCGCTGCCGATTGTCGAATTTTATCATGCTATGGAAACATTTAATCATGTACAGGAATGGTTTGTGGAATACGGGGTTATGATCGTGTTGGTGGCTGGGTTTTCGCCCATCCCATTCAAGGTCATCACCATTGCTGCCGGTGCGTTCGGACTGTTTTTTCCCGCATTTATCGTTGCGACAATGATTTCTCGAGGTGCAAGGTTCTATCTCGAGGCGGCACTCTTATGCTGGGGTGGAGAGCGATTGCGTGAGCTGGTGGAACAATATTTTGAATGGTTGACTGTTGCCATAGCTGTAGTCGTGGTTGGTGGTTTTACCCTGCTGTGGCTGTAGTGAAGCAATAAGGCTGTACGCATGAGATATATATTGAATCGCTTGCTTTGTCTGGTGCTATTAACAGGGCTGGCTGGTTGCTTCAGTACAAGTGTGCCACGCCAATCTGTGTCTATCCATCATCACAGCAATAAAACACTCATTCGTTATGTCAGAGCCAATGATACCTTGTATAGCATCGGCAAGAAATTCGGTGTTGATTACCGCCTGATCGCCAAACGAAATCATATCAAATATCCCTACCGTATTTATATCGGGCAACGTTTATATATCAACCGACAGGCGCCACGAAATCGGGATGTTGCGGCTGAAAAGATCAGACGCCTTTCGCATTTACGCCCCCGAACAAATGAAAAACATAAACACAGCAGCAGGAAAAAGAGCACGAACCATGCATCAGCGCACAAATCCAGGGCCAGAGGCTATAAGGGACGTTTACGGTGGCCGGTCAAGGGCATCGTGACCAGCAAATTCGGACGCCGGGGTAGTCGCATGCATGATGGTATTGATATTGGAGCTAAAGAGGGGACGCCGGTACATGCAGCGGCTTCAGGAGAGGTCGTTTATGCGGACTCCCGTCTCAGCGGTTATGGGAAACTGGTGATCATCCGGCACGGCAGAAATCTGTTCACGGCCTATGGGCATAACCAGCGCATGCTGGTGAGAAAGGGTGCACACGTACGTGCCGGAGATGTGATTGCCAGAGTAGGGCATACCGGCAGAGCTACCGGTCCCCACTTACATTTTGAAGTTCGCCAAGGCAGCACGCCGGTGAATCCGCTTGCCTATTTACCCCGTTAAAAAGAGAGTTCAAACCAATACTGGTGTGGGAGTTCTCTGTGTATTGTGATTTTGGATGTAATTGCTGATGAGTGGGCGCCAGAGCATGGAGCCGATGGCGATTTATATGCGAGAAATTTCGCGCTATGACTTGCTTAGTGCAGCACAGGAAATAGAACTCGCCAAGCAAATTGCAGCAGGGGATGACCAGGCGCGTCAACATATGATTCAGACCAATTTACGGCTGGTCGTGAAAATTTCACGGCGTTATCTTGGTCGAGGCGTCGCATTAGCTGATTTGATTGAAGAGGGAAACCTGGGCTTGATTCGAGCAGTTGAAAAATTTGATATCGCACATGGCTGTCGCTTTTCCACCTATGCAACATGGTGGATTCGCCAATCTGTGGAACGCGCCATTATGAACCAGTCGCGCACCATTCGCGTGCCTATCCATATTGCAAAGGAATATCATTCCGTATTAACCCATGCAGCACGCCTACGAGTGTCATTGGGACGCGAAGCAACAGAATCGGAAGTTGCCGAGTCCATGAATATCCCGGTTGCGCGGGTACACACATTGGTGAAAACCTCGTTGGGTACTGAGAGTGCAGACGCAAACCTACGCAATGATGGCGACTTCACACTGTATGATATTACTGCTGATGAACAGGCGACTGCGCCCAGTGATCGACTCGAAGAAGACCGGCGCAACGGGTTGTTACAAATGTGGTTGCAAGGCCTCTCAGCCAAAGAAAGAGATGTCGTTCGGCTGCGTTATGGACTCGACTCACACGATGATGCGTGGACGCTGGAAGCTATTGGTAATCACATGGGTGTAACGCGCGAACGCATCAGGCAGATTCAGATGGGCGCTTTGAAAAAACTGCGCAAAATGGTTGATCGTGAAGATGTGAACTTTGAGGAGATTTTATAATGACAGCATTCATCGCAGATGAGACTCGATGGCAGGATTATATCCGTGATATTCCCGATTTTCCCAAGCCGGGCATTGTATTTAAGGATATCACGCCGTTATTGGCCAATGGCAATGCATTCGCCGCAGTCGTATCCGAACTGGCTTGTCAGGTGAGTCCGGATGTCGATGCGATTGTTGGCATTGAGTCACGCGGTTTTATCTTTGGAGCGGCACTGGCACAGCAACTTGGGCTGGGGCTGATTACCGTACGCAAGCCAGGTAAACTGCCTGCAGATGTGCATAGCGTGGAATATGAACTGGAATATGGCGTAGACCGTCTGGAAATTCATCGTGATGCCTTGAGTCGCGGTCACAAGGTGGTGGTTGTCGATGATTTGCTGGCCACAGGCGGCACTGCCGCCGCAACAGTAGAGCTGGTGAAAAAGCTTGGAGCGGAAGTCGAAGCCTGTTTGTTTGTGATTGAATTGTCTTTTCTGAATGGGACAAAAGCACTGGGAGATGTTCCGGTTCATAGTCTATTACATGTCGAGTAGGATTTTTACGTAATTCATCGTGCAGACTGGTGTAGAAATCGCTATGCTTCGAACGCCTTGAAACAGACACATGCCCTCGTAGCTCAGCTGGATAGAGCGGCCGCCTCCTAAGCGGCAGGCCACACGTTCGAATCGTGTCGAGGGCACCAGTTAGAATATGTAATATTAACAGAGGTTAAATCATGGAAGAAACACTGAATCCGGCCGTACCCGTACTGATCGAAGATGAGATGAAACGCTCTTATCTCGATTACGCCATGAGCGTCATTGTCGGGCGCGCCTTGCCCGATGCCCGCGATGGTTTAAAACCGGTACACCGGCGCATTCTCTATGCCATGCAGGATCTGGGTTGTACCCACGATAAACCATTCAAGAAATCTGCCCGTGTGGTCGGTGATGTGATTGGTAAATATCATCCACATGGCGACACGGCTGTATATGATGCCATGGTGCGTATGGCGCAGCCGTGGAGCATGCGTCATTTGCTGGTAGACGGGCAGGGTAACTTTGGTTCGGTCGATGGCGATTCACCGGCGGCCATGCGGTATACTGAAGCACGCATGAGCAGACTGGCTTCCGAATTGCTAGCCGATATCGACAAGAACACCGTTGATTTCGCTCCCAACTACGATGAATCTCTGAAAGAACCAAAAGTATTGCCGGCCAAATTCCCCAATCTGCTGGTCAACGGCTCTCAGGGTATTGCCGTGGGCATGGCAACCAATATTCCGCCGCATAATCTCGGTGAATCCATCAATGCCTGCATTGCGCTGGTGGGGAACCCGGATATTGATGATGATGAACTGATGCAGATTATGCCCGGCCCGGATTTCCCGACCGGCGGCTTTATCTATGGTCGCAAAGGCATGCAGCAGGCATTTATCAGCGGTCGTGGTTCGGTCACTATGCGCGCCAAGGCCCTGGTTGAAATTCATCCGCGTACCAAGCGTGAGTCGTTGATCATCACCGAACTGCCGTATCAGGTGAACAAGGCCAATTTGATCGAAAATATCGCCCATATGGTGCGCGACAAAAAGCTTGAAGGCATTTCAGATCTGCGCGACGAATCCGATCGCGATGGTATGCGTATCGCCATCGAACTGAAGAAGAATGAAATCCCCGAAGTGGTACTCAACAATCTGTATAAGCATACCCAGCTACAGTGCAATTTCGGCTGTAATATGCTCTCTCTCGTCGATGGTCAGCCCAAGCTCTGCGGCGTTCGCGAACTATTGCTTCACTTTCTCGATCATCGCCGTCAGGTGGTCACGCGCCGCTGCCTGTTTGATTTGGCCAAGGCTGAAGCCCGCGCCCATATTCTTGAAGGTTTATTGATTGCGCTGGATCATATTGATGAAGTCATCAAATTAATCCGCGCCAGCCAGACGCCGGCAGACGCCAAGGCCGGTTTGATGGATCGTTTTGGTCTGTCGGATAAACAGGCACAGGCGATTCTCGATATGCGCCTGCACCGTTTGACTGGCCTTGAACGCGACAAGATTCAGGCTGAATTCGATGCGATTCAAAAAGTGATTGCCGAGTTGAAAGCCATTCTGGCCGATGAAAAATTACTTATGGGCGTGATTGTCGAAGAACTGGAAACCGTGCGTGATAAATACGCCGATCCGCGTCGTTCTGCCATTATGGATGAAACGGCTGAATTATCGGTGGAAGATCTGATTACCGAAGAGGATATGGTCGTTACCATTTCCAACGAGGGGTATATCAAACGCAATGCGACCTCATTGTATCGTGCCCAGCGGCGTGGCGGTAAGGGCAAGACGGCAATGACGACGAAGGAAAATGATTTCGTGGTACAGTTGATGGTCGCCTCAACACACGATTATCTGCTGTTCTTTTCGGATCGTGGACGTGTATTCCGCAAAAAGGTTTATGAAGTGCCGCAGGCCGGACGTGCTGCTCGCGGCAAGGCGCTGGTGAATTTATTGCCGGTTGAAAAAGATGAGAAGATTTCAGCCACCTTATCCATTCGTGAATTCGATGAAGATCATTATATTGTCATGGCGACCAAAAATGGCGTCATTAAAAAGACGCGTTTATCCGATTTCCAAAATATCCGCGCCAACGGCATTATCGCCATCAAGATTGATGATGACGATGATTTGATCGGTGTAGTCGTTTCCAATGGCGAGCAGGATATCATGCTTTCGGCCAGTGGCGGCAAAGCGATTCGTTTTTCTGAAACCGATGTGCGGCCGATGGGACGTAGTACGCGCGGCGTTACCGGCATGCGTATGCCCGGCGGCTGTAAAGTGATTTCGATGACGCTGGTTTCGGACCGTGCATCATTGCTGGCGGTTTCTGAGAACGGTTTTGGCAAGCGAACTTCTGTCTCTGAATATCATGTGCAGAAACGCGGCGGGCAGGGCGTATTCACGCTTAAGACCGGCGGGCGCAATGGTGCCATGATCGGCGCGCTGCTGGTGCTCGATGAAGATCAGGTGATGATGATGACGGATACCGGGCGTCTGGTGCGCATCAAGATGAATGGTGTATCTGTGATCGGGCGTAATACGCAGGGTGTGACACTGTTTGGCGTCAATGATAACGAACGCGTGATCGGCGCTGTGCGCGTGGCTGAAAAGCAGGAAGATGACGATACGGAAGAAGCTGCTTCTACCGATGATAATACTGAGGCCGATGGAGAAAGCTAAATGATTGATCGTCAGGCATTTCGCCGTTCGTTTGATGCAATGGGCGCAGCATTGGCGCGCCGTGGCATGGATATAACTGATCCGAACGGAGCATGGGGCAGGGCGCGTGCGCTGGATGCGCACCAGCGTGAACTTAAAAGTGAAGCCGAGGCATTACAGGCAGAACGCAATCGCGTGTCGAAACTGATTGGCCAGAAGAAGGGTAAAAACGAAGATGCCAGCGCTGAACTGGCCGCCATGGGCGAAGTGTCTCGAAAGGTTAAGGAACTCGAATCACAGGCCAAAAAGGCGGAAGCCGCATTTACCGCCGTTTTGATGGAAATACCCAATCCGTTGCATGAGTCTGTTCCAAACGGAAATAGCGAAGATGATAATGTCGAAATCCGTCGTTGGGGAACGCCGCGTACGGATGCGGTGCCGCCACACTGGGATATTGGCACCGATCTTGGCATTCTCGATTTTGAAGCAGGAGCAACACTGGCGGGGAGCCGATTTACTGTTCTGAAAGGCGCTGCAGCGCGACTGGAACGTGCGCTGATGCAGTTTATGCTCAACACCCATGTTGATGAACACGGCTATGAAGAAGTCTGGGTGCCAGCCATCGTCAATCGCAAAACCATGACCGGTACCGGTCAGTTGCCGAAATTTGAAGACGATTTATATAAACTGGAAGGGGAGGATGCATTCCTGATTCCCACGGCGGAAGTGCCGGTCACCAATCTGTATCAGGATCAGATTCTCGATGCGGCGCGTTTGCCGATTCGTCACTGTGCCTATACGCCGTGTTTTCGCCGTGAAGCCGGTTCCGCCGGTCGCGATGTACGCGGCATGATTCGCCAGCATCAGTTTGACAAGGTTGAGCTGGTTCATCTGACCACAGTGGAACGCGCATTGTCCGATCTGGAAACGCTTACCGGCCATGCCGAAGCCATATTGCAGCGGCTCGATTTACCTTACCGCCTGATTGAATTATGTGGCGCTGATGTTGGGTTCTCAGCCCAGAAAACCTTCGATCTGGAAGTATGGTTACCCAGCCAGCAGTGTTATCGCGAAATTTCATCCTGTTCTTCTTTCGGCCAGTTTCAGGGACGTCGCGCCGGCATCCGTTATCGGGAAGAGGGGGGCAAACCGCAAGCAGTGGCCACACTGAACGGTTCCGGTTTAGCGATTGGCCGCTGCCTGGTTGCGATACTCGAAAATGGCTGGCAACCGGATGGTTCGATCACCATACCAAATGTCTTGCGACCGTATATGGGCGGCATGCAGCAGATTTCATAGCATAGCCTGCCCATGCGTATTTTGCTGGTAGAGGATGACAAGAGGCAGGCGGAATTCATCCGGCGCGGACTGGAGCAGGAAGGTGCATGCATTGATCATGCCGCTGATGGCGAACTGGGTTTAAGCCTGGCCTTGTCGGCCACATACGATCTGTTTATTTTCGATCTGATGCTACCCGGCAAAGATGGCATCTCGTTGATTCACGATATTCGAGCCAAAGGCATTTCCTCGCCGATTCTGGTGCTCAGCGCCCGCAATTCGGTGGATGACCGGGTGCAGGGGTTGAGAGCCGGCGGCGATGATTATCTGGTCAAGCCGTTCGCTTTTTCCGAACTGGTGGCACGCCTGGAAGCGCTGCATCGCCGTGCTACCGGTTTAGCTGAGCCCGACCAATTATGCGTGGCCGACTTGCACATGGATTTGCAGCGCCACAAAGTATGCCGGGGCGATTGTGCCATTGATCTACAACCCAAAGAATATGTGTTACTGGAATATTTGATGCGCAACGCCGAACGCGTTGTTTCCAAAACCATGATTATGGAGCATGTCTGGGACTACAATTTTGATCCCCAAACCAATGTGGTGGAGGCGCGCATCTCCCGCCTGCGCGAAAAAGTTGATCGCCCGTTTGAACAACACTTGATTCATACCGTGCGGGGCATTGGCTATGTCCTCAAACATGGCCGCCAAGAAACTGATTAAGACATTACGGCTGCGGCTAACACTGTGGCATGCCGCCGGCTTCGCTGCGCTGGCGCTGGTGGTATTTGCGCTGGCCTATTATATGGTCAGCCAGCAGTTGCTGCATGCAGTCGATGTTGACCTGAAAGATACCGCGCAAGAATTTGCTGAGCGACTTAAAGTTGGCGGCATTCAAGCCATGCAGAGAGAAATGGACAGCGAAACGGCATCGCATGGCGAAGATGTGTTTTTTGCCCGTTTTCTGGATCGGGGAAACCAGGTTCAAGTTGAAAATCTATCCGAAACATGGGGCTTCCCGATCCCCCGAGCCGATCCACAGGGCAAGTCATTGCAATGGCTTGATGTCGGTCAGGGTATAAGCGGCGGCCCGGTCAGAGTGTTGGCCTTGTTGATTCCTGATCTGGGCTGGATTGAGGTCGGCTTGTCACTGGCTGAATATGAATCCCAAATGCATCAGATCCGCAGTGTGTTTGCACTGGCGTTGCTGGTGATGGTTATACTCGGCGTACTGGCCGGATGGCTACAACTGCGCAGCGTGTTTAGCAGCGTTGAGCAGATACGCAGTACCGCAATCAGCATCAGCAATGGCGAACTGGATCGCCGTATTGAACTGCATGACAGTGGCCGTGAGCTATCTGATTTAGCCAATGCTTTCAATATGATGCTGGATCGAATTCAACTATTACTTGGAGAAATGCGCGATGTCAGCGACCACATCGCGCACGACTTACGCACGCCGGTTTCCCGCATTCGTGGACTGGCTGAAACCGCTTTAATGGCAAGCGATCAAGCTCATGCATTAGGCGCGACATCACAGACTGAATCGCTGGCCACCATCGTCGAGGAAGCCGATCAACTCGGTGAAATGATTAACACCATGCTGGAGATTGCCCAGGCAGATGCCGGACTGCTTGATCAGCAACAGGAGCTGGTTGATATATCCGTGCTGTTGCGCGAAGCAAGCGAACTGTTTGCCCCTGTCGCCGAAGATGCCCGGATCAGTCTGACTATTTCCTTACCCAGCCACCCCATGCAGATCATGGGAAACCGGGCGCGCTTACAAAGGGCCATTGCCAATCTGATTGATAACGCGCTGAAATTTTCGCCTGCCGACAGCCATGTCAGCCTCACCACCGAAACGGATGGTGAAGCATGGCTGCTGCATTTTCACGATGAAGGCATCGGTATCAGTCCTGAAGACATGCCCCATATTTTCGAGCGTTTTTACCGCTCCGACCAGAGCCGCAGCAAACCGGGCAACGGGCTAGGCTTAAGTTACGCCATGAGCATCATCCGTAGCCACGGCGGCGATATTCAAGTCAAAAGCGCTATCGGAGAAGGTAGCACGTTCATCGTCCATTTACCTTTACATCAAACATGACCAAATGGTCATGTTGCGGGTAACTTCCGGCAATGTAGCCATGGTAACATTACTCCGTTCAATTGATTCAGAAAAACTGGTTGTTACTACGTTGGCACAGGATGCAGTTATGTCCCGGAAACTCTGATAAAAGATATACAAAACCTGCACACCAGGAAGCGAGAGATGAAAGGAAGTAAAATATTATATTGCATATGCTCACTTGGACTGCTCAGCGGGTGCGCGACTTATCAACCTGTGAAACTGGAAGCAACAGCAAAACTCAATAGCGCAGTTGAACAACTTAAGTTGGATGCTTCGCAGCACAAGGAGCTACCCAAGCCATGGCGAAGTAGCAGTATAGTTTTAGATGATGGGCTGAATGAGGCAGAACTAATTCAGTTGGCTGTATTGAATAACCCGCACCTGGCAGCAGTGCAATCCATGCTAAAAGAGGCCAATGCGCAGCTTATTCAAGCCGGGCTGCTGCCAGACCCTCAGTTAAGCCTGTCTGCCGATATCCCACGCGGGAATGATCCGACACTGGCCACAGCTTATGGAATCGGCCTTGGCTTTGATTTGCAATCGCTGATGACACGCGGAGCACGGCAAAGCGCCGCAACCAAACGGGCAAAAGCAATATATCTGCAAGTGCTCTGGCAAGAATGGCAGATCATTCAGCAGACCCGTATGCTTTACCGCCGCGCCCTCATGCAGCATCAACAGGTTGAACTTACCCATCAGCAATTTTTACAAATGCAAAGCAACTGGCGCATACAACAACATGCATTACAACAAGGAAATGCTACGCTTGATACGGAAGGCCTGGCGCGCACCGCCATGATGGATGGTGAAACGGCATGGTTTGAAGCCAGGCGACAGTACAGCATAACGATGCACAAGCTGACACTGCTACTGGGTCTACTCCCCCAAACCAAACTACCACTGAGTTTGCCTGAGCAAGGCGTGTCATCGTTATTGATTCAACCTGTTCACGGCAAGGCACTGCACGAATTACTGACTGGCATGGATGATAAACGGCCTGATTTACTGGCATTAAAAGCCGGATATGAAGCCCAGGAAGCCACAGTTCGGGAACAAATTCTTACGCAGTTTCCCAGCTTCAGCATTGGCGCCAACAGCCTCAGAGATACGGGAAAAATCTGGACACTGGGGCCATTCATTAACCTGAATCTGCCACTCTTGAATGGGAATCGTGGCAATATCGCCATGGCGCGTGCCACGCGCAGCCGTTTGCGAGCTGAATACCGTGATCGTCTGACAAGCGCTGAGACCGAAGCACATCGACTTGTCAGTGATCAACAGCTGGCACTGGATGAATTGAGGGCATTGCAGGAAAAGCTGCCCGACCTGAACGTGATGATGCAACGCATGCGCAAAGCGCTAAGCAGTGGCAATGTGGATATGCTGACTTTTACCACACTGCAAAACAGCCATTTTTCCCAGCGCATGAAAGAGCTGCTGCTTGAGCAGGCGATCATGGAGCAGGCTGTTGCACTGGACACGCTATTGGGATCATTGCCTGTGCATGCCGGAGAACATAAATGATTAGAATATGTGCATTTTTTTTCGAAACCATTCCCGCTATTTATCTGCTGGATCGCCGTTCTGGCGCAGTATTGCATGCGGACGGTGCACGCGGTCAGGGAGGAATAACGGGATGAAAAGAACACTCACCAGCGTATGTGCAATATGTTTTCTTAGCCTGTTAGGCGCCATTGCCTTGCCTGCAGCGGAAGCAATGATGCCTGCCGCAAGCGTGCAAACGGAACATTCGTTTACCACTTTCTTACCATGGTTCGGACGGGTTGAAAGCAATATTGCCGTGGATATTCCAGCGCGTACCGGCGGGGTCATTGTCGGCATCCATGCCGCCGATGAAAGCGCAGTCAAAGAGGGGGAAACGCTATTCATGCTGGCCGGCAAGGCGGTGGAAAATCGAGCCAATAACCTTCGACAGCAGTCACATCAGGCCCACGCAGAAGTAGCCATTGCCAGGAAAAACCTGCGCTTGAAACGCAGCCAGCGCACTCGCGGCCTGGCGACCAATGAACAGGTCAATACGGCGGCGAATGCACTGGCGCTGGCCCGCTCGCATGCATCCGCAGCCGGGCAGGCGCTGGCATCGCTACATGTCGGCACCCGAATCACAGCGCCGGTTAGCGGCGTATTTACAGCCCGTGCAGTGCATATCGGACAATATGTCAGCGCCGGCATGCTGCTGGCGCGCATTGTTGCGCCGCATCATAGCCGTATTCGCGCTTCGCTATTTCCACCCGCCGGCATCCAACTGATGGGAAAAACTGCCGTGATTCATGCTCCTGATGGCGACATCAAAGCCGCGGTCTCGGCCATTATGCCAGCTGCAACAGCAGAGGGCGGCGTGCAGTTATGGATTGACGGCGTAGCCGTGCAATCACTGCCGCCCGGCATGCAAATCTCCGGCAGTCTGACCCTGACGCACCGGGGCATGGCTGTACCCGTCTCGGCCATTGCACGCGATGATGCTGGCCACGCCTATCTGTTTATTCGTCAGCGCCATAGCGATACAAAAAGATGGCGCAAACAACGTGTCATCACCGGTCTGCACGACGGCAATCTGGTGGAAATCCGCTCCGGCCTGAAAGGTGACGAGCAGGTAGCAATCCGGGGCGCGTATGAACTGCTGTATGGCGACTTTGGCAACAGTTATAAAGAAGAAGATTAATGTTAAACCGCATCATTCATATCTTTATTCAGAGGCCGCTATTGCTGGGACTCGGTCTTATTGTGATATTGCTGGCCGGCATTCAGGGTTGGCAGCGCATGCCGGTGGATCTGTTGCCCGATCTGGATGTACCGGTGGTCAATATCATCACCCACCTGCCCGGCGCATCGCCGCAGGATGTTGAACTGTTGATCACCCGCCCGCTGGAATCGGCCATGCAGGGCATCAGCGGCGTGTACCGGGTATCCTCAACATCGGCGCAGGGCATTTCACAGATCAGCGTCCAGTTCGATTGGGGCACTGCCATCAATGATGCCCGTCAAATGGTGCAGGCAAGGCTGGGGCAAGTTTCTGCCAGCCTTCCATCGGGCGTATCGCCGCGCCTGGAGCAGATTGGCACCACGCTGCAGGAAGTCGCCGGTTATACCATTACCGCCCCGTCCGATCCGGCGGCGCTATTAACTGCCGTGCGCGTTCATCTGTTACCCCGGCTAACGCAGGTGCAGGGCGTATCCCTGATTGATCTGCTGGGCGGCGCGCAGCGGGCCTTCGTGGTAAAGATAAAGCCGCAGGCGCTGATGCGCGTGCACCTGCAACTATCCGATATTAGCACAGCCATCAAAGCAGCGAATCAGGTAGATGTAGCCGGTTTCGCCGCCGATGGTGGCCGCGAATGGGTGGTGCGTGCTGATGGCCGTATCCGTTCACTCGATGACCTGCGTCATATCGCTATTCGCGTATCCACGACAACAGCTGCAATGGCACATCCTGTTCTGCTCGGAGATATTGCCAGCATCAGCGAAGGGCGTGCGCCGAAGCATTATACCATCCATGGTGACGGAAAACCGGCTGTGGCACTGCTGGTGCGCAAGCAACCCGGTGCCAATGGACTGGATGTAGTGCAAGCTGTGGATGCCGAACTGGCACGGCTGCAAACGCAGTTACCCGCCGCTGCGCATATACAGAAATTCTATGATCAGTCCGAAATTATCATGCGCGCCAAAAGCGAAATCGAGCAGGATGTATGGATGGGCGCGGCGCTGGTGGTGCTGGTGCTCTACCTGTTTCTGGGCTCAATTCGTCCCACGCTGGTGGTGGCGCTGACCATTCCGGCCACGTTGCTGGCCACACTCGCTATCATGCAGGTGCTCGGCCTGTCACTGAATATCGTCACCATGACAGCGCTGGCGCTGGCTATCGGCATGATTGTCGATGATGGAATTATCGTAGCTGAAAATATCGCCCGTCACGGCCATGATAAAACGCCTGCGCAGGCTGCGCTGCATGGAGCGATGGAGATTGCAGGCCCCGATACCAGCGGCACCATGACGACGATAGCCGCTTTTCTGCCGCTGCTGCTGATTGGCGGCATCGCCGCGCTGTTCATGCGTCCATTCGGCTGGACAGTTAGCGCATCGTTGCTGGTGTCGTTGGTGCTATCGTTGATTCTGGTGCCGTCATTGTCCGCCAGCC
>CAJXNE010000039.1 GCA_913056285.1 uncultured Zetaproteobacteria bacterium
CGCGCCCGATGCATCCGATGCCGCAGGGCAAGTGGAGTTACTGACCATGCACGGCGCCAAAGGCTTGCAATGGGATACGGTTATTTTGCCGGGATTGGGGCACAAGGGAACCAATGCCGATACGCCATTGCTGGCTTTCACCGAAGTGCCGGTCTGTGGTGGAGCTATGCCCCTGATGGCAGCCAAAGCCTCTACGCGCCAGAAAGATGCCCTTTATTCGCTTGTAAATAAAATAGAAAACAATAAATATAATAATGAATTACAGCGTTTGCTTTATGTGGCTTGTACGCGTCCGGAAACAACACTTCACATGCTGGGCCATTTATCTGAAAGTAAGGGCGAAGCTGCAACAGGATCGTTGTTGCATTTGCTGTTGTCGAATGATGAAACATGCTTTGGCGCACATTTATTCGATATTGACGCAGCCAATCCTATCGTTACGACCGGTCCGACAAGCCTGCAAAGGGTGGCAGGCGTTCCCGATATCGCGCCGCTTGAGCCAACGAATCAAAGCGAATTGGAAACCGAATATATATGGGCGGGTGCGGCGGCTGCGCCTGTCGGTAATGCGGTGCATGCCGCGCTGCAATACGTTGCACAGACAGGCATTGAATTTTGGGGTGATCATCACACTCGGGCGGCGCTAAAGCGAATGTCCCGCGTGCTGGTTGGCGATGGTCTGTCAGGCGTGATGCTCAATGGAGCTTTGGCGCGTTGTTCGGCTGGTTTGCAGCGCGTACTCAATAGTGAGAAAGGAAAATGGATACTATCGGGGCGCCATCAGCAGGCGCATCAAGAATGGGCGCTGAGTTTGGAATATGATGATTACATTTCCCATCATGCCATTGATCGCAGCTTTATTGATACGGACGGTGTTCGTTGGATTATCGATTACAAAACCGCCACCCACGAAGGCGGCGATCTGGAAGCGTTTCTGGATATCGAAGTAGAACGGCATGCTATGCAATTGCATCGTTATCGTTCCATTCTGAGTCAACTGGAACCGAATCGGAAAATCAGAACTGCGCTATATTTTCCCATGCTGGATGCATGGAAAGAAGTTGCTTAGCTTAGCCTGCTATGTTCTAACGCGCATGATTTTTTTATGTTAACGCGCATGGATATTTCATGTTAATCAAGCCAACAGGATCAAGACGATGCCGGATCAGAAAACCATGCAGAAACAAATCATCGATTTACTTAAACAGGACTTGTCTGTTGTCGGCGATTTGCATCTCAAACGCATAGCTGCCGTGATCCTGGGTGAGCAGGTTGATTGCTCCATGGATACATTGGCATCTGAATTGTTCAAATCAAATATCGCGGTTGGAAAAATTCTTGCTGCATTGCTGCGCTGTGAATGGCAGAGCGTTCAGCATCTGATTGCGAATTCTCAGCCCGATAACATCCGTCAACAGGTGCAACAGTTTTCAACTTGTATAGAGCGATTCAATGGTTTGCAGGAAGCAGTCGTGAATGCTGCAGATAGAAGTTGGCAGCAGACGATTGATCTGGAGCGTAAATCCCGGATTTTGGCGGAATGCAAAGCGGCCTGGCTTGAGGCCGGTACGGTTCACTTTCACAATTATTTTAACGAGGTGCCAGTCACAGCAAAAGTTCCCTTTGTCAGTTTCGACGGTGAACGTCAATTGCATGTTAAAGCGACAGAAGAATTGGGTCGGGTGTTTTCTGCTGCCATGGCACCGACAGATGCACTGATTTCCAGTCCGGATCGTAAATATAATCTGCTTGTCAGAAGCTTTCAGTGTAAACGTATGGCATTGAGCCTGTCGATCATTGACGTTGTGCCAGCCTGCCAGGAAAACCGTAGCGAAGTGCGTGTTCAATTGGATAAGCCGACGACTGTCCGCTATGCCGGTTCGCGCCAACAGGGTGAAGCGATACTGGTCGATCTTTCATGCACGGGCATGGGGTTAATGCTAGAGGCCGGAGCGCAGATTCGGACTGGTGATATGATTGACTGTACCTTCAAACGGGGTGCATTGCTGACATTAAAAGATACCCGGGTGTGCTGGACGAAAAAAATGGAAACAGGAGTACGTGCCGGAGTTAAACTACAGACCGATGCCGGCCAGCGGGATGCAATCTATAAAATCCTGTTTTTGCTACAGCAACATATTGCCGGGCGTATTCACCAACTGGGCAAACCGACCTGGATGAAATAAACCCGTCAGGAAAAAAACCACGAAGGGCACGAAAAAAAATCTTTAAATTCGGCTGCAGGCATCAATTGAATCGGCAGGTCTTACCCAAAGCTATTTTAGCTGACAATGCTTTGCCTTCGTGTTCTTCGTGCCCTTCGTGGTGAATAGCGTCTACTGTTTATTTTTTTGTCTTTGGGGTGGCGCGTTTGCGTTCGTGCTCTTTCAGGAAGCGCTTGCGCAGGCGAATGGAAGTTGGTGTGATTTCCACCAACTCATCATCAGCAATGAATTCAATGGCGCGTTCCAGACTCAGGTTCAATGGTGTGACCAGATCAATGGCGTCATCTTTACCTGAAGAGCGGACATTGGTGAGTTTCTTTTCCCGAATCGGATTAACGGTCATATCCGCATCGCGGTTGTTGATGCCGATAATCATGCCTTCATAAACCTTGGTGTTAGCGCCAATGAACATCTTGCCGCGCTCCTGCAATTTCCACAGTGCAAATGCAACTGATTCGCCATCTTCCATGGAAATCAATACGCCGTTGACGCGTCCGCCAGGCAGTGCGCCGATATACGGGCCGTATTCGTGGAATACATGATGCAGAATACCGGTGCCGCGCGTATCGGTCAGGAATTCAGATGTGTAACCAATCAAGCCACGGGTAGGGCACATGAACTCGATGCGGGTGGAACCATCGGCATTGGGTTGCATATGGGTCATTTCCGCGCCGCGTTTGCCCAGCTTTTCAATCACAGCACCCTGAAATTCAGCTTCTACATCTACCGTCACGTTCTCATACGGTTCCTGTTTCACGCCGTCTATTTCGCGCACAATGACAGTCGGACGTGAAACGGCCATTTCAAAGCCTTCGCGGCGCATATTTTCCAACAAAATGCCAATATGCAATTCACCGCGACCAGAGACTTTATAAATATCAGCCTGATCGGTTTCTTCCACGCGCATGGCCACATTGGTACGGATTTCGCGCATCAGACGATCACGAATCTGGCGTGTGGTGATAAACTTGCCTTCGGTGCCAGCCAATGGTGAATTGTTGACATGCAATTCCATGGTCAGCGTCGGTTCGTCCACATGGATGACCGGCAACGCAATCGGGTTTTCCTTATCGGCGATGGTTTCACCGATGTTGATCTTTTCAATGCCGGCCGCAGCGATAATATCGCCGGCTTCCGCCTCATTGATTTCAACACGATCCAGCCCCTGGAAGCCCAGCAGTTTGGAGATTTTGAAATTATCTGTGGATGAGTCGGCATGGATGACTGTGATATCCTGACCGACCTTAATGCGGCCATTGGCCATGCGACCGATTACGATGCGGCCAATATAATCATCCCAGTCCAGCGTGGTCGCCAGCATTTGCAACGGCGCATCGGCATCGCCAACAGGCGGCTGTACGTGTTCGAGAATGGTTTCAAACAGACAGGTCAGGTTGTCGGATTCTTCCGATAAATCGAGCATGCCGTAGCCGTTCTTTGCCGAGGCGTAAACCACTGGGAAATCCAGCTGTTCGTCGGTTGCGCCGAGCGAAGCGAACAGATCGAAAGTGAGGTCGACGACATTGTCCGGATCAGAGCCTTCACGGTCGATTTTATTAACCACGACGATCGGCTTCAAACCAAGAGACAGGGCTTTGGAGGTCACAAATTTGGTTTGAGGCATCGGGCCTTCGCGGGCATCCACTAACAGCACCACGCCATCGACCATGTTCAGGATGCGTTCCACTTCGCCGCCGAAGTCGGCATGGCCGGGGGTGTCGATGATGTTGATATGGGTGTCGCCATATTGAATGGCGGTGTTCTTGGCCAGAATGGTAATGCCGCGTTCTTTTTCCAGATCGTTGGAATCCATCACGCGCGTTTCGACATCGGCGCGAGAATCTAATGTGCCTGACTGCTTGAGCAGTTCATCGACCAGAGTGGTTTTGCCATGGTCAACGTGGGCGATGATGGCGATATTGCGCAATTTGCGGGACATGATGTTACCTCGAATTAAAAGTGGCGCGCATAGTAGCGGTTCACAGCTCAGATGAAAGGAATATATGGAAGCAGTCAAAATCGTTATCCACGAATGAACACGAATTTCAGGTTTGTGATGTGCAAAGAGTATTTGCTTCCGGAACGAATTCATGGTCTGTTTCGGGAGTGCCGAAGTCAGATGGTTATAACTGTAAGTCGGCCAGTATGGGAATACATAATTTGATGAAGTCGTAAAAAGTCCATCCATGGCCTTTTTACTTCACGGAAAGAGAAAAGTGCGATTTTCACTTTCCTAACAAATCAACAACTTGCGTTGCAAGCCATTGATTTGCGCGCCCGTCCATGGGCGCAATGATGACTTCTTACGAAGTCATCATACTTTCTTCAAGAGGGGAAAATCATGGCTAGCCAACGTATGAAAATGAACACTTTTTACGCATGGGATGGTGATGTGCTGATTCTCAATCTGCTGGGGACGCCCAATGCCAAAACTGATAAACTCGGAAAACCCAAAGGGAATCAGCTGAAAATCAACGTGGCAGCCAAGCCTCGCGGCGGCCGGGCAACCGATCATATGGTGAAGTTTCTGACCAAGGAATTTGGTGTCAAGGCATGTGATATCGAGGTGGTTTTTGGCCGTATGAATGTGAATAAACAGATTCGTGTAAGCAAACCGACAAAGCTGCCATCGGTTATTCCAGCCGCTAACTCGTAGGCTGATTGACGCTGGTTCCTTTACGCGCATAGGCTTTTTCCACCCTGTGGCATGAAGCATTAGCACAGGTCGAAAACAACCATGCAGACCGCGTTGGTTGTTTCATATTAAACATCAACTGTGAGCGCTAACTGCGCATATATATGGTGAAATCATTATCCAGATAGTCATCACGAAGACTTGAATCCGGGGCAATGGATTGGCAAAAGTGGAGCATTTGAAGTGGTTCATGGGCGATCAGGTCACCGAGTAATTTCGGGTCGATCTTGCGCGCGTCGAGCATGTTGAAGGCAACGCCCTTGCGGCATAATCTGAACATTTGGGTCAATGCCCGTCTTTCATATCCGCCTTTGTCATGCAACTGCCAGTTCAGTGTGCCCGAGAGCATCACCCAGTCGAAAGACTGGTCGGCAAAATTAAAATCAAACAAATCGCCGCACAGCAGGTTCAAATTTGGATTCAGCTGTTGCCCCTGCGCAAGGATCTCCGGTGACAAATCAATGCCGGTGTAATCGATTACAGTTCCTGCGCCGTGAATAAAGCCGGCCAAATCGGCAAAGCCACAACCGACATCAAGCAGGGAGTCGCCGCAGGCAATGCCTATATCGGTCAGAACGCGAAATCGCGTTTTCTGTATGCCGCGTGTGGACCAGAACAGGGTGTCGGGTTTGTAACCGTGGGTGGCGAAACTGGCACGGTGAATGGCAGTCAGTCGTTTTCTGGTGTCTGGATTCACGCCTGCGGCAACTGGATATTGCAGCGCCAGGCCAGCAACCGGGCGGCGATCGTGACACCGACCACGCCCCATATCGTTAGTGATGCGGGGGCATGCAGGAATCCCGACAATAAAAAACACAAAGCGCCGAGCAAAGAGGCGGAGGCATAGATTTCTTTCTTGAGAATAAACGGAATTTCGGCCACCAGCATGGCGCGCAAAGCACCGCCACCGGTTGCTGTCAGCATGGCAATAAACACGATGCCGAGGTTGCCGAGTCCTGCCTGCATGGCGACTTGCGCGCCAACCAGTGTAAATCCACCAAGTCCGATCGCATCGAACACGATCAGCCACCACTCCTGTTCGCGGATATGCCTGCACCAGATAAAGGCAATGATGGCTGTGACGATGGCGATCATCAGGTAAATTTCATCAACAAAAGCAGTCGGGGGATGTCGACCAATCAAGGCATCGCGCATCATGCCGCCGCCGAGTGCCGTGACAATGGCAAGCACGATAGCGCCCATCAGATCAAGTTTTTTGGTCAGCGCGCGCAGCGCTCCGGTCAGCGCGAAAACAGCCGTGCCGAACAGATCAAGCAGGTGGATTGAAAGCGGCAGTTGTAGCGGGGCATTTATCATGAGGGTTCTAGGATAATATGAATGCATTGAATCAGTGCATTAGTCACTGATTCAATGCGTCTCTGGATTACTTACTTGGAATAGTTAGCACTTCGCAGCCGGTGTCCGTGACGACGAGGGTGTGCTCGAATTGGGCCGACAGGGATTTATCGCGGGTGACGACGGTCCAGCGATCGCCCAGCAGTTTTACGCCTGCCTTGCCGATATTCACCATCGGTTCGATGGTAAAAACCATGCCTTTTTTCAATGCCATGCCGTGGCCGGACTTGCCATAGTGTAGTACTTGCGGGTCTTCGTGAAAGACGCGACCGATACCGTGGCCACAGTATTCTCGCACCACGGAACAGCGTTCGCCTTCCACATAAGTTTGGATGGCGTGGCCGATATCGCCCAGCGTAGCACCTGGCTTGACAACGGAAATACCGATTTCCAATGCGCGCCGTGCTACTTCGGTGACTTTTCTGGCACGGATTTTCGGCTCGCCGACAAAGAAAGTTTTACTTGTATCGCCGTGCCAGCCATCGATGATTGTCGTGACATCGACATTGACGATATCGCCGTTCTTCAGCTTTTTATCGCCGGGGATGCCGTGGCAGACAACATGATTGACTGAGGTGCATACCGATTTCGGGAAACCATGATAATTCAGTGGCGCAGGGATGCCGCCAGCCTTGATCGTGAACTCATGCACCAGATCGTTGATTTCATCGGTGGTAATGCCCGCTTTAATATAGGGCTCAATCATTATCAGCGTATCGGCAGCATGATGGCATGCCGGGCGCATCGCGTTGATATCCTGCGCTGTTTTAATTGTGACCATCTTGTCTCCCGATGTGAAAGTTGGAATCGGTCGGTATTCTGGCCTATTCTTTTGGCAAGGTCATTATTAGAGATGTTTTGGAGGCAGAGATGAGGGCATATCTGGCGCAACACGGTCTGGCGAAAGATGCAAGCGAAGATGCGGCGCGGCCGTTATCGGATCAGGGCAGGGAGGATGTGACGCGCACAGCAGGGTTTCTGAGTTTGTTCGAGAAACCGAGGCCGGTAAAAATCCTGCACAGCGGCAAACTCAGGGCTGCGCAGACAGCTGACATGTTCGCTGAGGCGTGGGGTGGTATCGCGGTTGAGCATACGCTTGATTTGTCACCCAACGATGACCCATCAGTCTGGTCGGCGCATCTTGCATCGATGTCAGCCGATGTGATGCTGGTGGGCCATCTGCCGCATATGCAACGTCTGGCGGGGTTGTTACTGTGCGGAGATACGTCTCGCGAAGCGGTACATTTACGAAATGGCGGCGTGGTTTGTATGGAAAAGAGAGAATCCGGTTGGTCAGTACTATGGCAGGTGAATCCAACGCTTTTTTATGGTGAAAGCTAAGGCGAAATATTGAAGCAAGCAGGGCATTTAGCTGCGGTTTGATGCGTTGTTTGCCAGTATTTTCAGTTTCGGCTTAACCAGTGGATTAGCTGTGATTCTGGCATACTTTAAATCCTTGACCGGGATACGCAAACGCATGCCGTGTCTGATCCCTTTGGCCATCTTTGGATTGGCTTTTTTCAAAGCATAGACAGATACGTGATAGTGTTTGCTGATATCCTTGATCTGTTCACCGCGCAATACACGGATACTTAATTTTTCCGAAGTTCCGGAAGGAATCAGATGATTTACCCTGTCCAGTCTGGTTTGAGATATCCGCAGTCTCAGATTCTTTGGCCGGTTCTGAAAATATTGCATGCGAGCAAGTTGGGGGTTGAATCGGAATAACTGATATTTTGGCAGTCCGGCAGTCACATGCAAACGCTCCAGATCGACTGGCGAATGAATGGTAACTATTGTGGTTGGATAGGGCGCTGGGAAGCTAATCACGCCGTCCTGTTGTAGCGCAATCAGGCCGAGGATGTGACGAATATAGGTTTTGGTGATCGGTGGTAGTGGCAGTTTGTTCAGGCCATCTCCATCATGCCATGGGTGACGATCCACACGGCGCTGGACACCGTTTGGGCCAAGGTGGTATGCGGCAAATGCCAGTAGCCAGCTGCCGAAATGCTTATGCTGTCGTAACAGAAAGCGTGCTGCACCGCGCGTGCTGGTCTCAATATTTCGTCTGCCATCGAGTTGATCGTTGCTTCTAATGCGCAGGTCGCTTGCTGTATCGGGCATCAACTGCCATAGGCCGGTAGCACCAACTTCTGATTGAGCGTAAGGATTATAACTGGATTCGACGACAGGAATCATTTGCAGTTCCATCGGTGCATGACTTTGTTCCAGCATTGCCATAAGCGGCTGACGCACATAGCGAGAACGCTTAGCGATACGTTTCCATTTTGGTGCATAGACGCGCATAGCTTCGGCTTTAACCGATTCGATTTCCTGTGCTGTTAATCCGCTCAGAAAAAGATTTTTGGCGGGCTGAGGGAGGGCGGGGGCAGCGTTATCTGTTCCTTTGTAGGTGGCGCATGAAGCCAGAAGAGCAATTGCCAGTGTGGTCGTTGTGTATAAAATTCGAATCAGCATGCGGCAACACTGAGGCTGGTACGATGATGAGATATGACAGAAATCACATTCTGTCAATTGGCTCTCGGATGAATAAGTGGTGCGGTCAGGATGCAGTACGCATGTACTTTTGGTTAAGGGCGATGGATTTTTGCCAGCAATGAGCATCGTGTTCAGGTAAGGATAACAAGCGCCAGGACCAGTTATTATTCAGTGTGCCGGGCGTGTTGAATTTGGCTTCCGAACCAAGTTCGAGCAAATCCTGCATAGGAATGACAGCCAGCATAGCCGGCGAAGCCAGTGCACATGCAATCAGCGCCCAGGGCATGTCGTCCGCTGTGGTAGCCAGTACATCCAGAGCATGCTGTCGCACAGACTCATCGGCGCCCTTAAACCAGCCCATGGTGGTGTCGTTATCGTGCGTGCCGGTATAAACAACCGCATCCTTTCCAAAATTGCCGGGCAGATATGGATTGTCATCATTGCCGCCGAAGGCGAATTGCAGGATTTTCATACCGGGCAGGCCGAACTGTTCTCTTAGTGCGGTGACTTCATCAGTGATGATACCAAGATCTTCGGCAATCAGCGGTAGCTTGCCGAGTTGATCTTGCAGGGTAGTGAGTAACGCTTCGCCGGGCGCTGTACGCCATTCACCAATGACACCATCCTCGCTTTCGCCCGGAATCACCCAGAATGCTTCCAGAGCGCGGAAATGATCGATGCGCAGCATATGCATCAGCTCCATCTGGCGCCGGATGCGACGGACCCACCATGCGAAACCATCTGCCTGCATGGCTTCCCAGTGGTATAACGGATTGCCCCAGCGTTGGCCGGTTTCAGAGAAATAATCCGGCGGGACACCAGCAACTTCATCGCACAAGCCTATCTCGTTGACCGTAAACGAGGCGCGATTAGCCCACACATCGGCGGAATCATGCGCCACGTAAATCGGCAAATCGCCGAACAGTTGAATACCTTTTTTTTCGGCGTATTTTTTCAGCGCATGCCATTGCCTGTTAAAGATAAACTGTTCGAAGATAGCCTGGTTAACTATTTGTTTATAATCTTCTTTTGCTTTATGAATAGCTTCAATGTTATGGTCGCGCAGGGCGATAGGCCATTGCCACCAGGCGGCATCATGGAACACTGTTTTCAGTGCGGAAAAGAGTGAATAATCATCCAGCCAGAAGGCATTGGCCTGCTCAAAGGCATCGACAGATTTTTTCAGTTCAGGGTCATGATCTGCACAGTTCCAGAATGATTCACTGGCTGCACGTCGCAGCTTGGTATGTTCTGGTGCTGATTTGCAATCACCCAGACAGTCGTCACTAAGCCAGCCTTGAGCTACGCAGTCACGTAGATCAATCAGTTCCGGATTGCCGGCAAAGGTAGACAGCGATTCATACGGCGAGCCATGCCCATGTGTTGGTCCCAGTGGCAGGAATTGCCATACTGTAAAGCCGCCAGCAATCAGATCATCAATAAATTGATACGCTTCTTCACCTACAACACCCTTATGAAACGGGCCGGGCAGGGAGGTGATATGCAGCAGTACGGCCGATCTGCGATGGTCAATCCATGTTGTCATGACTAAGTCCTGTTCAACGATTCATTCTAATGAGGGAAGTTTATCGGGCTTAGCTGTCAGCACCGCCGCGACGCATGGTGCCGCCGCCTTCGGCATCGCCTCCGCCTTTCGATATTTGTTCATCAAGCGAGGCGGGTGCTGTACAGCCCAGTAGCAGGTATAATCTTTTCAGGTGACGACGATAGAGTTGATCAAAATCACGCACAGCTGCGCCGGGATTATAATCGCCAAACCACCAGCACCAGTCCGAGCCTTCACAGATGCGCAATTGCTCGGCGGCGTCGTTCTGCTGTTCGGGGCTGAGCTTGCCGATATGCAAATCAAATGCTTTCTTGGCTTCGATTAACAATTCCCAGGCGCGTGTTTTGGCGCGATCACCAATCCATGTGGAGAGATTACCATACACCCATGAGCCCGATGACAGCTTTTCCAGTTTTTCTGTGGCGGGGTGCTGATCGAGATAGTCGCTGAAGGTGGTTAATTCATAATCTTCATGTTCGATGATGGATTGGTACAGCTTGGTTAAAAATGGTAAGCCGTTTTCATGATAATGTTCCCATGCATTTTCACCATCCATAATAATGGCGACCACAGGCGCTTTCATGCCGTGGGTGCGATGGTGAATACCGGCCAGTTCATGCATAAAGTTATTGATCGCATCCTGCGTACCCCAGCGGCTGTATTCAAAACCGAGCAGGTCTGATAAACGGTCATCACGGAAGAAGCAGGTGATTTGCTCATCATCATCTCCGACCAGCCACGGGTGATAGAGGTCGCGATTGCCCTGCTGCTCGCGCAGGTTAAATTGTAAGGAATGATGCAACACCGACTCGCCGGTAGCGCACCATTCAAAGCCGGATTGCCCCAGCAGCGCCAGTGTATCTTGCGATACAGCGCCTTCAGCAGGCCAGCAGCCACGCGCCTTGTGGCCGAATAAATCCTGATGGTTTTGCTGAGCCAGTTGAATGTGTTCGAGGGCGCGTTCGCGACCGCCCGGATAGGGCTCATCGGGAATCAGCGCATCGGGCACGGTTTCCAGCGCCGTATTAAAATCGAGCATCAACGGAATAATCGGGTGGGCATAAGGGGTGGTGGTCAGTTCCAGTTTACCGGATTCAACCAATCGCTTATGCATGGCGGGGATGTCGGATAACAATGAAGCAATCAGCGTGAGCAGATCGCGGCGATCCTGATAGGTAAAACCAGTAGCTTTTTCGATCAGGCGGCGCGCCACGAAATTGCGCTGGCGCACGGTTTCACCCAGCCAGGCCAGATGATACCAGGTGACCAGATCAGTATAAAAACTCTCACCCAGATAACAGGTTGCCTTGTTGGCTTTGGCATGTTCGGCCATATTCCACAAACGCGAATAGGCCGGATAACGATGCATATTGCGTTCATGATTCAGGCGGAAGCATGTCTTGAGAATAAAATTGCGATCTTTCTTTTTCAGCTTGCCCGGTTTATGTGCCAGCGCTGCCAGCAGAGGATCATTCAAATCACTCTGACTACCATCGAGAAATGTTTTGAGCTGGTTGGCGTAATCATCGATTTGGACTGTCAGCGACGGCACATAATTCATTACCGCTTTTGCACCGGGCAATTGCGACAGAATTTCCGCCATATCGGTATAATCTTTCATGGCATGCAGGTATACCCAGGGCAGGTGGTAGCGGCCGGTATCCGCCTCGCGGTAAAACGGCTGGTGCATATGCCAGTAAAAGATAACAGATAAGGGTTGAGTCATGGGGGCTCCTTGGGGGGGTGCTTACCGCGATCATAAGGCAAGAGCTTTATAACTGAATTGTGGCATACCCTTTTAGCAAAAGGTATGCCACATCAACAGTAGTCAGTTTGGGGGGTATTAAACCTCGTGCAGATTCTGACCGAGCATTTCCGGGGTAACCAGCACAATGCCCTTTTCTGATACATAGAAGCGCTTGGCGTCTTCAACCGGGTCTTCACCGATCACGGTGCCATCCGGAATCACCGCGCCTTTATCAATCACGCAGCGCTTGATCCGGCAGTTATGTCTGATTTCCACTTCCGGGAGAATGACAGCATCTTCGACAATAGAATAGGAGTGAACACGCACATTGGAGAACAGCACGGAATGGCGAATGGTGGAACCGGTAATCAGACAACCGCCTGAAATCATGGAGTCCACAGCTGTACCACGACGATCATCATCATCAAAAGCGAATTTGGCCGGAGGCGCCTGCTCCTGATGCGTCCAGATCGGCCAGTTTTTGTCGTACAGATTCAGATCCGGCGAGATTTCAGCCAGATTAATATTGGCTTCCCAGTAGGCATCGATGGTGCCCACGTCACGCCAGTAGCCCGATGCGCTGGTATTACCAGCCAGGAACGGGAAGGCGAAGGCATTGGCATGTTCAATCGCATGCGGAATCAGATCGTGGCCGAAATCACGATGCGATGATGGGTTTGCTGCATCGGCCTTCAGGAGGTCGCGCATATATTGGGCTGAGAATACATAAATGCCCATGGACGCCAGTGCCTGTGTCGGATCATTCGGCATGGCTTTGGGTGAGTCGGATTTTTCTGTAAATTCGGTGATGCGGGAGTCATCATCAATGGCCATCACGCCGAATGCTTTGGCTTCTTCCAGTGATACGGGGATACAACCGACTGTAATATCTGCGCCTTTGGCTACGTGGGCGGCAATCATTTTACCATAATCCATTTTGTAGATGTGGTCGCCAGCCAGAATGATCACATAGTCAGGGATGTAGTGACGGATAATGTCGAGGTTTTGATATACTGCATCGGCAGTGCCTTTGTACCAGGTTTCGCCCATACGCTGCTGAGCCGGCAGTACCTCGACAAACTCGCCGAACTGACCGGACATAAAGCTCCAGCCGCGTTGCAGATGGCGTTGCAATGAATGCGATTTGTATTGAGTGACGACAGAAATACGGCGGATGCCGGAATTGATACAGTTGGACATGGGGAAATCGATAATTCTGAATTTACCGCCGAATGGCACTGCAGGTTTGGCGCGCCAGTCGGTCAGCGCCTTTAATCGCGAACCGCGTCCGCCGGCCAGTACCATGGCCACGGTGTTGGCAGTTAGCGCACTGATATTTCGCTCCATTTGCGGACCCATTTGATCCTCATTCATTGGAACCATGTCACTCTCCTTTTCCCCTCGCTGTGTTGTGAAGCGCATACTACCAGCAAGCATCGTAATTCGCTATGCAGTTTTAACCCAAAATCCGACATGGTTTATAAATCTTGGAATTTTTTGGCAATTAAGGTGCCGGACAAGCCTGTTTCACTGAAATATCAGCCTGCTGTTCCAATAACCAAAGCCCTTTCTTGGTTGCTGAGCGCAATTCCTCCAGTTTTTTGTTTTCAGGGCATGGTCATTCCTCCACATCCACAAATCGAGCCGAATCATCTGAGTTTATGCAGCCATATAAGAAGGTGTTTGGCGCATCGCATATGTTCGACCATGCCGCCAAGGCCAATCAGTCCAGGTATCCATGGGCGCAGTGCGTCACCAGCATCGGCCTGCTGAAAC
>CAJXNE010000040.1 GCA_913056285.1 uncultured Zetaproteobacteria bacterium
CGGTTGTGAACACCCAACGATTGAGTAACGAAATGGTAAACTCACCATTTTGTTATTCAAGAGCCGGCTACTGGAAACTGACCTTTGGCGCCTGCTTCTCTGCTTTCGATGCGATACGCCAGAGGATCGCCTCACGAAATCCAAACATGCCGGCCAGGATCAGATCCGGAAATGATTCACGCTGCGTATTATAGAGCATCACCTCATCGTTATAGGCCTGCCTGGCAAAGGCGACCCGATTTTCGGTACTGCTCAGCTCCTCGGAGAGTTGCGCAATGGTCTGATCCGCTTTCAAATCGGGGTAGTTCTCCATGACAGCATTGAGATTGAGCAGCGCGCCACCCAGAGCCGCTTCCGCACCGATCAACGGTTTCATGGCAGCCGCGTCTCCAGGGTTTCGGGCCGCTCCCTTCATGGCCGCCAGTGCCTGATTGCGAGCTTCTGTCACCTGCTGCAGCGTCTCATGCTCATGCTTCAGATAGGCTTTGGCTGTCTCAACCAGATTGGGAATCAGATCATAACGTCGCTTGAGCTGCACATCGATCTGCGAGAACGCATTTTTAAACCGGTTCTTCAGCTTCACCAAACGATTGTAGATCACCACGATATAGACCGCGATCAGCAGTATCACTCCAAGAACCACCATCAAACCTGTCATCGGCGCACCTCCGGATTTTCTCAATCCAGATCGTACAACCGCAATACTCCTTCGGCAAATAGTAGTCCTCTGGTCTGCAGGGTTGAACAACCGTGGCGAGCTTGTCAGCGTCAGGCGCTGTGACAGTAATTCTGGTCTTGGGCCAATACTGTATATTAAAACCGATAAGGCGAAGGGCATAGGCATGATACCTACACCGGAAGCGATGATTGATATGGTGAAACACAGCATCCCCGATGCGGATGTGCAGGTTCGTCTGTTTTCCGGAGATGACCACTTTGAAATGGAAGTCGTGTCAGCGTCTTTCGCAGGCAAATCCAGAGTAGCGCAGCATCAAATGGTGTATGCGGCACTGGGTGAGAAAATGAAAGTGGCTATTCATGCGCTGGCTTTGAAAACATCGGTTCCCGGAGCGTAAGAATGAGTGATTCTATGACACAGCAGATTGATGAAGCTGTGAAAAATAATGATGTGGTTCTCTTTATGAAGGGCACGCCCGAATTTCCCCAGTGCGGGTTTTCGCAGCGGGTGGTAGCTATTCTGTCCGAATACAACCTCCCCTTTGTTTCTGTTAATGTGCTGCTAAATGAGGCTGTACGCCAGGGTATCAAAGATTACTCGGACTGGCCGACTATTCCGCAATTATATGTAAAATCAGAGTTTATCGGTGGTTGCGATATTGTTAGCGAAATGCATGAATCAGGCGAACTGAAAGAATTGCTGGCGCCGTTGAAAAAAGAAGCGTAAACTAAGCTTTGTAGCGTCGTTTTTGTGTCCGGTGTTCACCGCGCAATCATGGCAATTCAACTGCTATCATAAGGATGTTGATGCTGTTTGTGTTGAAACTGTTTGAGTTGATACCGTTTAATTTTGTGACTGGTTCTGTCTTTTTGCGTTACTGTACACGCGTATTTATTCAGCGCCTGCATCCCTGCAACCGAAAAACTCGTTCTGTGCTGGAGTCTGCCAGCTGATGGAAACCACGCTTTCCCATAAACTCGGCCAGCGCCTTGCTCTGACGCCGCAATTGACGCAGAGCCTGAAAGTGCTTTCGATGAATTGCATGGAGTTGGAAAATTATCTCGAAGAATCAATCGAATCCAATCCCATGCTTGATATGGATTTCAGCGCGGCATCGGCCGCTGAGCCAGGGCGTGGCGAGCATGCATTGGAAGTTGCTGAACAGGAGCGCTGGAAAGAGACAGGCGATAATCGTTGGGAAACCATGTATGCCTCATCCAGCCGGGATGCGGGCAGAGATGGATTCAATGAGCGCGAGCAGGTGTGGGAGGAAGATGTCAGTCTGAGCGATTCCCTGCATGAGCAGGTGGACCGTCAGCCTATGGCGGATCATGATCGACTGCTGGCTCATATTCTGATTGATTCGCTGGATGATGATGGCTATTTTCGAGCCGATCCGACTGAATTTGCGATCGAAATTGACGACCAGATTGACACGGATGCCAGCCACATCGAACATGTTGTGGAACAGGTTATTCAACAACTGGAGCCAGCCGGTTTTGGCGCACGGGATTTGACAGAATGCATGTTGCTGCAACTGGATTCTGAACAGGAAGTGGATGCCTGTATTATGCGTCTGCTGTTGCACTTTCCCGATACTTTGCAGGAATCCGATGAGGCTTTGGCACAGGCGGCAGAGTATAGCGTCGATATGATTCGCCAGGCCCGAGTGCGCATGCGCAGGCTTGATCCTTTCCCAGGGCATGGCCTGCATGGCGATAATAATTTCTATATACGGCCCGAAATTATTTTCAGACGAAATTCACAAAATGGAATCGAAGTGGATATTCCAGGCACGGGCTGGCAGGGCATTCGCCTTAATGAACAATGGAAAGAACACGTATGGCAAGGAAAAGATAAGGAATTTATGTCGCAAGCCATGAAGGAAGCAAAATGGCTGCTGCATGCGCTGGATCAACGCAGTGAAACACTGATGAAAGTGGCGCTTTGTCTGGCCCAGCGTCAACGTGCTTTTCTGGAATACGGCGTGCTTGGTATCAAGCCATTGACCTTGCAGGATGTGGCAGCAGATGTCGGTTTGCATGAATCAACGATTTCCAGAGTTACCAATGGTAAATATGCCGACACGCCGATCGGCCTGATTGAACTCAGACGATTTTTTTCGGCTGGACTACCTACGCGCGGCGGTGGCATGATTTCCGTCTATCGGGTGCAGCAGCGGGTCAAGGCGTTGATTGATTCAGAACCGGCGAAAAGGCCTATTTCGGATCAGGCCATAGCAGACCGGTTGCAGGCTGAAGGCATTGAGATTGCCCGCAGAACCGTGGCAAAATATCGTGAACAGTTGGGGCTGCCGCCAAGCAGCCAGCGGCGGCGTGCCGCAAAATCACGCCAAAGATGATGCCGCGTAAAAAGTTCATGGATGGATTTTTTTGCGACTTCATCACAATCAAACGGAGGTAACACTATGCAAGTATCCATCACAGGGCGTCATGTTGAACTCACAGACCCGTTAAAAGCGTATGTCAGCGACAAGCTGCAACATTTGAAACATTCATTTGATCATGTTGTAGATGTCCACGTTGTGCTTTCGGTGGAAAAGTTTCGGCAACGTTGTGAGGTGAGCATGCAGGCCAATGGTATTAATATCCATGGCACACATGAGACAGAGGATATGTATGCATCCATTGACGGTGTGGTTGATAAGCTGAATCGCCAACTCAAGCGTTATCGGGCAAAATTGCGCCGTCATCGCAATGTGGCTCAGCAACAGGCGCGAGAAATAAAAGTGTCTCACAAAGTGCTGGACCTGGCCAATGATCGTGAAGAGTTGACCGAGGATCATCAGCCGGAGACGATTCGCCACGAGCAGCTTGATGCCAAACCGATGAGTGTTGATGAGGCGGTCATGCAACTGGAACTCGGTAGTCGTGATTTATTGTTTTTTACCAATGATCATTCCGAGCAACTCAATGCTGTCTATCGGAGAGCTGATGGCGCTCTAAGCTGGATTGAGCCGGAAACTGCCTGACCGAAGCGAAGATTTTATGCGGGAGATTTTATGGAACTGCTAACTGCCGAGCATATTCAGCTCGATTCACAGGCTCATAGCAAGCGAGCTTTGATAACCGAGCTGGCCAATACGCTCACTTCCATTGATCCGGATACGGTGATGGAAGTCGTCATGGCGCGTGAGCAGCTCGGTAGTACAGGCATTGGCCATGGGGTAGCGATACCGCATGGTCGCATGTCTGATCTTGCAACGCCGATGCTGGCGTTGGCCAGGCATGTTAACGGCATTGATTTTGAAGCGATTGATGGCAATCCTGTGCATATTGTTGTGCTGTTGCTGGTGCCGGACTCCGATGATCGGCAGCACCTGGAGCTACTGGCGCAACTGGCGAGAAGTCTGCAACAGGAAAGTTTTAGACAACAGATTATGCAGGCCGACAGCCCGGCTGAGGTGGCATCGCTATTTGCCACCAGCGTTAGTCCGGGTTAAATAATCATGCATGTTAACTCGGATTATTCATGAATACTGCTGCGCCCTCGCTGGTTCATCTATCCGCAACGAACTTTTTCTCAGTCGCCCGTAAGCATAGCTACGGTCTTCATCGAAAAAATCCGTTGCAAATAAATGTCCTGCGCGATCATCACCGCGATTCATGAATAATCCGAGTTAGGTGGTTGACGGACTGATGCAGCAATCCCGCCGCATTACCATTCGCGAATTGCTGGCCGAGCAGGGTAAGGCGGCGAAGATGCATCTTCTGGCCGGAGAGAAAGGGCTGAATCGCTATATTGACCATCCCCGCATGCAGAAACCTTCGCTGGCTTTTGCCGGCTATATTGAGCATCTGAGCGACTACCGCCTGCAAGTGATCGGACAGACCGAATTGAGCTATCTGGCTACGCGTTCGGAGGCTGAGCAGAAGCAGGTAGTTGATGCTGTATTTGATTTGCGTATGGCCGGCGTCATCATTACACGTGGAGCACCGCCGCCTGATATTATTATCGAGGCAGCCAAACGCACGGATACGCCGCTGCTGGTATCGGATTACCCGTCCTCTACCTTCATGACCAATATGATGTTGTTTCTGTCACATCGGCTGGCGCCAGTGGTTTTTCAGCATGGCGTTTATATGGATATTTTCGGACTCGGTGTGTTGATTACTGGCGCCAGCGGTATCGGAAAAAGTGAAATCGGACTGGAACTGATTTCACGCGGCCATCGCCTGATTGCTGATGACATGGTCGAATTTTCCCGCGAAAGCCCTAAGGTTGCTGTTGGTCGCAGTCCGGATGCACTGCGCTATCACATGGAAATTCGCGGGCTTGGTATTCTCAATATTCGCGATTTGTACGGCGCTGCGGCGATTACTGATACCAAGCGTTTAAGTCTGATGGTGGAACTGGTGCCATGGGACCACGTTGCGCCGGAGGATCGGGTGCTGGGCGAGGAAGGCGAAGCTGATATTCTCGAAGTGCCGATTCCGCGCGTGCCCATTCCCATTCGCTCCGGTCGTTCGCTGGCCGTGCTGATCGAAGTAGCAACCCGCAATCAGCTGCTGAAACAGCGGGGTATTCACAGTGGCGAGGATTTTGTGCAATCACTGCAGAATAGAATCGAGCAGGGTCAGTAAGGGCGAATAGTCAGGATGCTTTTAATCAGCGGCCTGTCAGGCGCAGGCAAAAGTACAGTGCTGCACTCATTGGAAGATGCAGGTTTCTTCTGCACGGATAATCTGCCCCTGGAAATGTTGCAGGACTGGGCTGTGAGTGTGCAGGGGCGCAAACAGCCGGCTGCTGTGTGTGTGGATGCGCGCAGCGGGTTTTCAGCGCATGCTATCAAAGCTGTCATTGAAGATTTGCGCTCAACTGATGACTGGCCCCTGCTGTTTATTGAGGCGGAAGATGCTGTTCTGCAACGCCGCTTTTCCACAGTCAGGCGTCGCCATCCTTTTCCTGGCGGTGATGATTTGATGATGTCGATTCGCCTGGAACGCGAAGCACTGATGCCGATCCGGGTCATGGCCGATACGATCCTCGACAGCAGTCACTTAACGCCTTATGAACTTGCCGAAAAAGCCGATTTGTTCTGGCGAAAACCCGGGCAATCGCCCTTCAAACTGTCTTGCACTATGATGTCATTCAGCTATAAAAACGGCCTGCCGGACAATGCGGATGTTGTTTTTGATATGCGTTTTTTACCCAATCCCCATTATCAGGCCGGCCTGGCTGAACAGACTGGTCGTGATGAGGGCGTTATATCGTTTTTAGAATCATATCCGGAAGTTGATCAGGCTATGACGCATATTCAGCAGTGGCTAACATTTATATGGCCCTATTTGCACAAGGAAAGAAAACAATACTTCACGATGGCCTTTGGTTGTAGCGGTGGTCGCCATCGCTCTGTCTATATGGCCGAATCGCTGGCCAGATGGGTGCAAAGGAAAGGTTTGGCAGAGCCAACCATACAACATCGCGAACTGGGTATTGAGCAACTGGGCGCTACGGAAAAAAACATGGGAACAAACAGCAAAGCAAATGAAAGAACAGCCTGAAAAGCAGAAGGAAGAGCAGACGGAAATTCATCAAACGGGAGTGGTATCATGATTGGCATTGTTCTGATTGGTCATGCACGTATCGCCAGTGAAATGATGGAGGCTCTGCAATATGTCGTGGGAGAACAGACATTGATGGAGGCACTGGATGTTACCAGTGATACCAGCCCGGAATCATTGACTGACAGGCTGGTGGCGAAAATCAGTAACTGTGATGTCGGGCATGGCGTGTTATTGCTGGCCGATATGTTCGGAGGTACGCCGTGTAATGTTGCGATGGGCTGTCTTCAGGCTGGACGTGTCGAGGTGGTATCCGGCTTCAATCTGCCGTTATTGATCAAAGCTGCCACCATGCGACATCATGTCAGTAGCGTTGCTGAACTGGCACAACAGGTGGTCAGGGCAGGCCGCCAGTATATTCAGGTGGCGCCCAATATTACTGTCAATGGCCAATACCCTGAGTCAGTCAGTCTTGAAAAACACGCAGATGCCTGAACAAACGATCCGGATATGCAATAAACTCGGCCTTCATGCCCGGGCATCGGCCAAGCTGGCGACCGAAGCCAGCAACTTTAAATCTGAAATCCAGCTCATCAAGGGAACAATTGCCGTTAATTGTAAAAGCATCATGGGTATCATGATGCTGGCAGCCTGTAAAGGAACCGAATTACAACTGCGCGCTGAAGGCGACGATGCGGATGGTGCTATAACGGCCATAACCAGGCTGGTCAATGCGCGTTTTGGGGAAGCAGAATGAACACCCGCTGCCAGCATCCTCATATAGCAGTAAGGCGGCAAGGGCATGCTGTTGCGTCCAGTGCAGGCATTGTCATCGGGCGCGCAAAAAAACTGTTGCACGGACGCCAGCCAGTGGTTGAGCGTGCGATTCATCGTGACTTGATTGAACTGGAAGTGGCGCGTTTGCAAAGCGCCATTGAAGCAGCAGGTCAGGCCATCGATATCGAGCGCAAGCATCTGGTTGAGGGCGGAGTCAGCGATCCGCTGCAGATTCTTGATATGCATCGCATGCTGATTACCGATCCTGAGCTACAGGCCAAATCCAGCGCTCGTATCCGGGATGGTTGTATCAATGCTGAATGGGCGCTGCGCCAGGAAATGAATGCTATTCAGGGTGTGTTTGAGCACATCGAAGATGAGTATCTGCGCAACCGCAAGGATGATATCGAACATGCAGGCCGCCGGATTCTCGATCATTTGACGGGTTCGATGAGCGAATCAACCGAAGCGATTGCACATGCTGAGCAACATGATGGTGTGCCGATTATCTATGTCAGCGATGATTTTTCTGTATCTGATGTGGTCAGGATGTGGCGCTATGGTGTGGCCGGCATCGTTACCGAGCTGGGTGGTGCTGATGCGCATAATATCATTGTTGCGCGCGGCATAGGCTTGCCTGCATTGGTCGGCGCAGCTGGCATCCTGTCCGATATCAAGGATGGCGATCATTTAATTCTCGATGGCGAACAGAATGTGTGGATTCTTAATCCGTCGCAAAGCGAAGAGGCGGCATATGAAAAATTCAGTGCTGCCATTTCAATCAGCAAAAAAGAACTTGAAGTCTTTGCCTGCAAACCATCACTCAGCGCCGATGGACGCGAATTAAAACTGATGGCCAATATCGAATTTCCGGAAGAACTGGATATAGCGGAACATATCGGCATTGATGGCATCGGCCTGTATCGCAGTGAGTTCCTGTTTATCAATGAATCCAGCATGCCCGATGAAGATTTTCAAGCGGAGAAATATGGCGAACTCGTTGCCCGCATGGACGGAAAACCTGTGGTGATGCGGTTACTCGATGTCGGTGGCGACAGACCATGGTTATACAGCGATTTGGCCGGACATGATTATGGCGGTGCTAATCCGGCACTGGGTTTGCGTGGTGCGCGATTGTTGCTACGCAATCCGGAATTATTAAAAGTTCAGCTTTCCGCCATGTTCAGGGCCGCCGATGAAGGCCCTGTTCACATACTTGTTCCAATGCTGACTACGGCTGAGGAAATGGAGCAGATTCGCGATATCGCAGAACAATGTAGAAGGCGGCTTGGTATGACCCAAGCTGTTCCTGTCGGCGCCATGATTGAGGTGCCTGCGGCGGCGTTGATTGCCGAAGAAATGGCCAAAGTCAGTGACTTTTTCTCCATCGGCACGAATGATTTAATGCAATATGCGCTGGCGGCAGATCGAAATGATGAAGAGGTAGCGGCATTCTATAAAACTGATCATGATGCAATCTTGCAACTGATTTACATGACGGCATCGGCAGCCAAAAAAGCCTCTATTCCGGTCTCAGTGTGCGGCGAGCTGGCCGCCAATCCGGAATGGACAACCACCTTTCTGAATCTGGATATGGCATATTTGTCCATGAGCGCCAGTAATATTCTCGGCATTCGCCGCTTTCTCAACCGACAGACCTATGAACCATTGTTATAAGTCGATCATCTTTAAGAAGATGCTGATTAAAGGCATCCTGCCTGTAATCAGTTCGCAAAGGCAAAAGCGCGGTTTTGCCTTTGCTTACAAATCAAGCACGTGCGTGTTTGATTTGGCAGCCCATCCGCGGGCTGCACGGAAGCACTGATTTAATCAGCACTTCCCTAATAGGGCGTCACACGTTGGCGGCGATTTTGGCCTCGATGAACTGGGAATGATGCAGCCCCATCAGGTCTGCCATGCGGCGAATCAATTGTTCCTCATACGGGTCGACAAAACCATCAGCTTTGGCCACCCCCCATAATTCGGTAAGTATGTCGATGCGCTCGGCGGTGGGAAAGCCTTTCACGACCACCGAAGTGAACTGGTGCAGATCAAGCGCCTGCTCCACTTCTTGTAAGGCATTGTCGATTAAATCATGGATTTCTACCTGATCCAGTCCAAAGCGTTTTTCCAGTGCCAGAATGATTTCGCTACGCTCTGCTGATTCCAGATGCCCGTCCATACGCATCACTTCCACCATCAACGCCGCAACGGCCAGGGATACATCATGTTTTTTCTTTTCCTGCGGACTGCCCGAAGCCTGTTTCCACATCTGTTTCAGTTTATTGATCATGCCAGAAGCATAATGACCGCTACCGGCTTGGCAATGTATTGGTCTGTGGAAGAATGAACTTCACCACAGTATACAGCAGTTTGTTGGAGTCTGAACAGGCCCTGGTAAAAGGTGCATGTGAATCGTGTTAGCGTTGAATTAGGAACCAATACAGCGAAACGATAATGGTGATCGCACCATACACCCAGTTGGCAGCATTATAGAATGGAGCTGGGCCGAATTCAGTCATGATTTCCAGAATATAACAGACGGAAAATAGCGCAAGCGCAGTGAGCAGTGGTTGTTTTGGCAATACAATGGTTTGCCATATGCCGGTGCACCATGCGGCAAAAACGAGAAATGACAGCGGTAAGATCACAAGGAATCCAATACCTCCTGCCCAGCCTGAAGATGCAGGTATCAGGCTTGCAAGGCCGGTAAACAAGGCAAACAGGCCGCACAAAAGGAAGCTTCCGTAAGCGATGCCATAGCTTTTCCGGTTTGGCCGCTGACTGTTAAGCTGATCATCATGTGTTGCCATCATTGGCCTGCAACAGCACTGCCTTCGCCGCGATGATCGGCGATACCGGTCACCGCACCGCTGTTTTGATTCAGCATAATCGCCTGCATATTACCGTAGCGCCGCTTCAATGGCTGGAGATGATGGCCACGCCGTTTCAGTTCGGTCGCAATCTGATCGGGGAATGCGCCAGTTTCATATTGTACCACATCGGGCAGAAACTGGTGATGAAAACGCGGTGCATTTACCCAGTTGGCCGGCGCTGTTTCATCCAGCATAAAACCGAGCGATGCCAGCAACACCATTGAGATAATACGCGAGCCGCCCGGCGTGCCGACAATAAACGTGCGTTTCGGTCCAATGACAAAGGTCGGAGTCATGGAAGAAAGCATGCGTTTGCCGGGCGCGACGGCATTGGCTTTGCCCTGCACCAGACCGTAAGCATTGGGCTGGCCGGGGCGGGTGGCGAAATCATCCATTTCATCATTGAGCAAAATGCCGGTGGAGGGCGATACATAACCGGAACCGAAGCCATAGTTGATAGACAGCGTCGCGGCCACCATATTGCCGTCGTTATCAATCACCGAGAAATGGGTGGTGTCCACGCTGGCCCCGATAGGTTCGGCAAAGCCGTTAAGTTTGGAGGATGGGGTGGCGCTATCCATGTGAATGGAGTCACGCAGCTTTTTCAGCCGGGTTGCATCCAGATAATCCGTCGGAATTTGTACATAGTCGCGATCACCCAGATGCTGATTGCGGTCGCGGTAGGCACGCTTCATGGTTTCGATCAGCAAGTGTATCTGGTCAGCCTTGCTCATTGATTTCAGGTGATCTTCTTTCAACTGGCCGAATATATGCGCCAGCGTCAATCCTCCGGAAGAAGGCAATGCAGCCGATACAAAATGGAAACCCTGATAATCAAACGCCACCGGCTGCCGTTCGATAGCCCTGTAATGGGCCAGATCGGGTTCACGAATCAGGCCGCCATCGCGTTTCATATCGGCCACCAGTCGACCGGCCGTTTCGCCACGATAAAAATCTTCAGCACCACCTTTGGCGAAACGGGTCAGCGTATCGGCCAATGCCGTTTGCCTGATAGTGGAACCGGATAAATAAATACGCCGCGCAGCATCGTTAAATACCTTGCCACGCCAGTGGAGCATGCTTTTCAAACGAGGTGAAGCTATAAAACCCTGTCTAGCCAGGCGAATCGCAGGCTGGGTGATCCGGGAGCGGTTTAATTTACCATATTGATGAACCAGATGATCAATACCGGCAGCCAGTCCGGGTATGCCAGCCGATTGCGGCCCGTCGATGCTCGATTGTGTTTGATATATTTCACCATGGCCGGCCAGTCTCGGTGCAGTTTCACGCGCATCAATCATCACATAGCGATTTTCTTTAGCGATATAGAGCAGAAAAAAACCACCGCCACCAATGCCGGATGAGCCGGGCTCCAGCACTCCCAGTGCCAGCGCAGTAGCTGCCGCCGCATCGAAGGCATTGCCTCCTTTTTTCAGCATCTCAATGCCCGCTTTTGCAGCATCAGCCTGTGCGGCGACCACCATGCCTGTTTGTGGTGCTGTCGCACAGGCAACAGTTGGAAGCAACAAGGAAAAGAAAATCAGCAAACGTTTCATAAAATCACTTTCTCCAACAGACGGTGGATTCCGGTGGGCAGGGCATAGCCTTCTATGCAGCGAACCCATAGCCCCTCACCGCTTGGCGCGGCATCCGAAATAAACGGGTACAAATGCAATCGCCGGTGGGTTAGTTGGTGGATATGCGCTGGCATCGAATCCGGTGCGGATTCCAGTTCAATAATCGGCGGTGTCCATAACCCCGCCCAAATGCCGGAAGCCGGACGTTGCGATAGCCAGATACCTTTTTCCGGACAGGTGTGCAGTTGCACCTGCCAATGTACATTTTGAACGGGCATGGTTTTACGCGCCTCTGCTGCATAGGGCACATCAAAGGCCGCAGTGCAGCATGAATTCACAGGGCACAGATCGCAACCGGCAGCCTTGGCAGTGCAAAGCGTTGCGCCAAGCTCCATCATGGCCTGATTCCAGCAGGCTGGATCACCGGATGCATCCAAAGCTTGTTGAGCCAGCGGCCATAGTGCCTTGTCCTTCAGTTCGGGCTGACCATGCCAGCGTTTCAGTACCCGTTTCACATTGCCATCGAGTACCGGCGTATTGGCGGCAACGCTGAATGAGGCAATTGCTCCTGCTGTGGAGCGACCAATGCCGGGCAGAGCCATGATGTCATCAAATACGGAAGGGAATGTGCCGCCGTGTTCGGCAATAATCCGTTGTGCGGCCTGATGAATAAAGCGGGCGCGGCGGTAATAGCCCAATCCCTCCCATGCTTTCAATACATCATTAAGTGAAGCTGTGGCCAGTGATTGAATGTCCGGGAATTGCTCGAACCATTGCTGATAACGCGGCAGCACGGTTTTGACCTGCGTCTGTTGCAACATGATTTCGGATATCCAGATGCGATACGGGTCGGTTGTTTCCCGCCATGGTAAAGCTCGCGCATGCTCACCATACCAGCCCAGCAAATAACTACATCGGTCGGAAGACAAAATGATCCTCAACCACCTCAAACGTCAGATAAAAACTGACCCGATCCAGTCCCCATGACGATGGCAATACCTTGAATGGTGCGGCCATATGGACGGCTTCAATGGCGCTGTTATTGATTTGCGGAATCGGGCTCGGGCGCAGAATTTCTACGCCGCCAAGCGACCCATCGTGTTCGATAGTTAGCTTCACCAGTGCCTGTCTGGCATCGGCAGGGAACTCATCGTAACGAGCCTGACCCGGTCGCCATTGCTCCTCCAGTGCTCGCACCAGTGCATGTGCATAGGGAGCATACTTGACCTGGCGTGTGTTGATCGGGATATCCGCTTCACGATTGAGCTTTTGCTTCATGCGCCGTTCGCGGGCGAAATCGCGTGATAATTGCGATAAGGCCATGGCTGATGGCATCAAATTAGACAGTGGCACCTGCTTTTTGGGTTTCAGCTGCGGCTTGTGTTTCTTGCGTTTCACAGGTTTGTATTTTTTGACGGGCTTATGCCTGTCCGGGGTTGGCCCGCGCTTGGCCAGCATGCGGGTGCGTTGCGGCTTAACAGGTGCCGGCGGCGGTGTTTTAGGCTGCTTCGGGGGGGCAGGTCTGGGTGCGCGTTGCTGCCCTGCCATGGGCGCTCTGGCGTGGCGGGTGATTTTATCCTGCGCCTTTTTGCTGCTGCCGACGGCATTGCGATTGGCCATGGTATGCGCATCTTTGGCCGGTTTTTTGGTTGGGCTCTTTTTATCGTCCAGCAGTGTTACATCCATAATCTGTGGCTGTTCTTTTTTTGGTAACGGTTTGTCGTGGTTTGCCGTTGTAAGGAATATCGCCAACAGGATATGTACGGCCAGAGAGGCCGCGAACGAGAAGCTGAATCGCTGCTGTTGGGGTTTGATATTAAATTTCTTCATGGTCTTTTTCATGATGTAATCGAGCGGCAATATACTCTGCTAGTGCGCCATTTATCCAGCCGCTTATGCAGGACACGATAAGCAGCGGCGGCAACGCATAGTAAAGTGTGGGCTGCTGGATAAATAAAAACTCGACGCTGACGAATTGAGCCAGCATGTGGCCCAACGCGCCGAGCAGGCTGATGCCGACCAGACTAATGCCCGGAATCCAGCGCCATGCAGCAATCATCACCAGCGCCGCCGTTAATCCGCCGGCCATGCTCATAATAAAGGTCGGGGTGAACAGCGTACCGATAAAAAAACTGCCGACTATAATTCGCCCGATTGCCAGTGATACTGCGGCTCGTGGCCCCATCATGGTCAAAGCCAGCAACGTCACCAGATTGGCCAGGCCCGGCTTGAACCACGGGCCGAGGCTGGGTAGCGAGGCTTCAAACACGTGCAGGCCAATGGCCAGCATCAACAGCGCCAGCCAGCGGGCTTTTGATTCCAGTTCAGGCAGCGGGGGGCGGGGTAATATAACTTCTTTCACAG